>JACZKN010000035.1 GCA_014859985.1 Candidatus Krumholzibacteriia bacterium
CGGTGGCCCTGGGCCCGGACGGCGCGGTGGCGGGCCTGGGTGCGGGCGCGGGCTACGTGGACATGTCCACGGTCGATGCGGCCACCAGCCGGGCGATCGGCGCGGCGGTCACCGCGGCGCAGGGCCGCTTCCTGGAGGCCCCGGTCTCGGGCTCGAAGGGCCCGGCCGAGCAGGGCACCCTGGTCATCCTGGCCGCCGGCGACCGTTCCCTCTACGAGGAGGCGGCCCCGGCCCTGGACGCCCTGGGCCGCACCCGCCTGTTCCTGGGCGGGACCGGCCAGGCCGCCCGCCTGAAGCTGGTGGTGAACATGATCATGGGGGGCATGATGGCCGCCTTCAGCGAGGGCCTGGCCCTGGCCCAGCGGGCGGGCCTCGCACCCGACGACCTGCTGGCGGCGCTGGCCGCCGGCGCCCTGGCCAACCCCATGTTCGCGGCCAAGGGGCCCCTGATGGCCGCCGGCCGCGACGAGCCCGCGTTTGCGCTGAAGCACGCCCGCAAGGACCTGCGCCTGGCCCGGGAGCTGGGCAGGGAGCTGGGGTTGCGCCTGGACACCGCCGCCGCGGCCGACGCCCTGTTACTCGCCGCCCTGGCCGCGGGCCTGGGGGAAAGGGACTTCAGCGCCGTGCACCGGGTTGTGGCCGGGCGGGACGGAGCATAGATTTGCGGGCGATCCCGCCTCGCGCTCCGGACCCCGACCAGGAGGCCCCCATGGGCAACACCGGCAAGACGAGCCTCACCGGCCGCATGGCCGACTTCGTCCTCGGCCTGCGTTTCGAGGACATCCCCGCCGCCGAACTGAAGGAGGCCAAGCGCTTCCTGCTGGACTCGGTCGGCTGCGCCCTGGCCGCCGTCCCCAACGCGGACATGGCCGCCATGCACCGCTTCGTCGCGCGCCAGGGAGGCGTGCCCGAGGCCACCGTCATCGGCTCGGGTCTGCGCACCAACGCCGCGAACGCCGCGCTGATGAACAGCCTGCTGGTCAGGGCCCTGGACTACAACGACATCTTCTGGGAGCAGGATCCCAGCCACCCGTCGGATATCATCTTCGGCGCCGTCTCGCCCGCCGAGGCCGCGGGCCTGGACGGCCGCGCGGCCCTCGTCGGCATCCTCGTGGCCTACGAGCTGGAACTGCGCTGGTGCCTGGCCTGCTTCCCGGGCGTGCGCGAGGTGGGCTGGCACCACGCGACCCTGACCCAGCTCGTGAGCCCCTTCGTCGCCGGCAAGGTCTACGGCCTGGACCGGGACCAGCTGGTGGCCGCGGCGGGGATCGCCGGCAGCAGCCACTACACCCTGGGCGGGGTGGTCGCCGGCCACCTGACCAACATGAAGAACACCGCCGACCCGTTGGCCACCCAGGCCGGCGTGCTGGCGGCGCAGATGGCGATGGAAGGCTACAGCGGCCCGGTCGAGGTGATCGAGGGCAAGGAGGGCTTCCAGCACGTGCTGCACAACGTGGAGCTGAAGCCGGAGATCCTGCTGGACGGGCTGGGCACGAAGTGGCTGATCACCCGTTGCGGCTACAAGGCCTTCCCCACCGAGGCGCTCACCCACCAGCCCATGTCCGCGGTGCAGGGGATCATGAAGGACGAGCGGCTCGTGGCCGAGGACGTGGCCTCGATCCACATCCAGACCACGACCCGCGGCGCGGACATCCTGTCCGATCCCAGCAAGTACGACCCGCAGACCCGGGAGACCGCCGACCACAGCCTGCCCTACTGCCTGGCCGCGGTCGCGGCCGACGGCGGCGTCTACCCCAACAGCTTCGCCGAGGAGAAGCTCTTCGACCCGCGCATCCGCACGCTGCTGAAGAAGATCAAGGTCGTGGCGAACCCGGAGATCGACGCCCTGTTCCCGGGCACCAAGCGGGCCATCGCCACCATCACCACGAACGACGGCCGCCGCTTCGAGCGCACCGTCGACCACGCCAAGGGCAGCCCCGAGAACCCGATGAGCGACGAGGAGCTGGTCGCCAAGTTCCGGGCCAACGCCTCGGCGGTGATGGACACGGCGGCCCAGGACCGGGTGATCGAGGCGACCATGGACTTCGAGAAGCAGCGGGACCTCGCCGCCTACATGCAGTTGCTGGTGACGGCGCGATAGACCGACCTGCAGGGACGGCGCGGCGCCGCTCGCCGCGCCGTCCCGGGCCGTCAGAACGCCCGCCGCCGGATGTCCCCGCTCGTGTTGTAGCAGCGGTCGCCGAAGGGCTGCAGGTTGGCGATCCACTCCTGCTCCAGGGCCTTGAGCGCCGCGTCGCGCTCCGGCCCTTGCAGCTCGGGATCCACGGTGTCGAAGACCTCGAAGCTGAAGGCCTCGGGTCCCAGCTCGTTCCAGTCCGCCTGCAGGGCCGGGCACGGGTGGCTGCCGAAGCCCAGCTGGGCCCGGTGCCGGTTCAGCGGCCCGTGCAGGTTCAGCGCGCTGCCCAGCAGCAGCCGGCCGCTTCGCAGGTTGCGGATGCCGTAGATGCCGGCCTGGCGCACGGCCTGCTTGTACAATTCGACTCGATGCTTGCGCGCGTCCCGGTCGAGCGGCATGTCGGTGTCCTTTCGCGGTCCCGGCACGGGCAGGGGCGCCACGTCCACGGCGGCGGCCAGGCGGTAACGCTGCGGGCCCGTGCCCGGCCGGGGCCGGGTCATCAGCCCCGCGTCCACCAGTTCCCGGCGCACGGTGCAGTAGTCGGCGCAGCGCTGCACGATGACGGCGTTGACCTCGTCCTCGGCGTAGTCGCGGTCCGGGGCGAAGTCGGCGGCGAAGGCCTCCAGCACCACCAGCCGCTTCTTGCGCTGGGCGGGCAGCTTCACCAGGTGCCCGTCCCGGAAGAACGTGCCCAGGATGCGCTGGCGGTAGGCTTCCAGGCGCCGATCCTCGGCCGAGCGGTCGTCGCCGGCGGCCTCGACCAGGTCGCGCAGGCGCCGGTCCAGCAGCCCCGGCAGGACGTGGACCATGGTGTAGTACTGCTCGCGCCGGCGCTCGACCAGGCCGGCGTCCTCGAGCTTCTTCAGGTGGTGGCTGACGGTGGGGGCGGCCACGCCCAGGCCCGTGGCCAGGGCCTCGACGTAGCTCGGGGCCTCCAGCAGCGCCCGCACCAGCCGCAGGCGGGTGGGGTCGGCCAGGGCCTTCAGCAGGTCGGCGGCGTCGTCGAACTCGGTCATGGCGGCTCCATTTCGATGGGTGTCGAAATGGAATATTAAGGCGCCGGCAAGCGGGCTGCAAATTATTTTTACGCTCGTCTAAGTGGATTTGTTCCGCGCAGCCCCCGGTGGCCCCCCGGCCCCGGACGTGCTATATTGACCGGGCGATCTGGTCCTCCGGGTCCCCAGCATCGTGGGGGCGACCTGGTTTCGACGTGGTCGGGGGACCGTTGGCTGCATGCCGAGATTCCACGGATCTCGTTAAACGGTGGAAAACAAACAAGTGACGAAAACAATTTCGCACTGGCGGCCTAACTAAGCTGCCCGTTCCCGGGACGGGGGGTCACTGGACCGGCCCAATGGGAGCGACGTTTTCAGTGAATAGTCCGGCGGGAGGTCCCTGGCCGACGGGCGAAACAAAAGTGGGACTAGCCTGGCGGGGCGCACGTTCCCTGGCCTCCCGACAGGTTAAATGACAGGGAACTAAGCATGTAGATGCCGGCGGGGTACCGGTTACGGACGCGGGTTCGATTCCCGCCGCCTCCACCAGATCCTCGCAGAGAAGGCCGATCCCCCGGGGTCGGCCTTCGGCGTTCCGGAACCGGCCCAGCGCGCCCCGGCGGACGGGAACGGCCGCCGACCCAGGCTTCCCCTTGCCAGCATCCCGCGCAGAGGGCAAGATGGCGCCGGCGGCCCGGTTGCACGGCCGCCGGGTCGTTCCTCCAGCCGGCGAGGTCGCGATGGCCAAGCAGTCCCGCACCCCCCGCATCCACTCCTTCGATTTCGAACCGGGCACCGTGCTCGCGGGCAAGTACCTGGTGGACGGCCGCCTGGGCCGCGGCTGGGAGGGCGAGGTCTACCTCGTCAAGGAACGGGGCACGGGCATCGAACGCAGCGCCAAGCTCTTCTTCCCCCAGCGCAACCCGGGCAACCGCACAGTGCGCTTCTACGCCAAGAAGCTGCACAAGCTCAGGGAGTGCTCGATCCTGATCCAGTACCACACCCAGGAGACCGTCGTGCACGAGGACGTGCCGGTCACGATGCTGGTCTCCGACTACGTGGAGGGCGAGCTGCTGGCCGAGTTCCTCAAGCGCCAGCCGGGCGGGCGGCTGGGCTGGTTCCAGGGCCTGCACCTGCTGCACGCCCTGGCCATGGGCATCGGCGCCATCCACGACATGGGCGAGTACCACGGCGACCTGCACGACGAGAACATCATCGTCAACCGCCGCGGCCTGGGCTTCGACCTCAAGCTGCTGGACATGTACCACTGGGGACGGCCCGGCGCCCGGCGCATCCGCGCCGACGTGCGCGACCTGGTGCGCCTGTTCTACGACGCCATCGGCGGGCAGCCCCGCTACGCCCACCATCCGCCGGAGATCAAGGACGTGTGCTGCGGCCTGAAGGCCAGCCTCATGCACCGGCGCTTCACCACCGCGGGCGAGCTGTGCCATTACGTGGAGACGCTGGACTGGTGGTCGCGCTAGGAGGTGCGGCGGCGGAGGCCCGCCGCGGCGAACCACACGGCCCCCGCCAGCAGGATGGTGACCGCGCCGGCCGGCAGGTCGGGCCCGTAGCTGAGCACCAGGCCGCCCACGGTGATGGCCGCGCACAGGGCCACCGCCCCGGCCATCATGCGGCCCAGGCGCCGGGCGAAGAGGTTGGCCGTGGCCGCGGGCAGGGTCAAGAGCGCGATCACCAGGATGATGCCCACCACGCTGACCAGAACCACCACCGTCAGGGCCGTCAAGAGCAGCAACAGGTAGGTGAAGCGGCCGACGGCGACGCCCTGCAGCTCGGCGAACTCGGCGTCGAAGGACACCGCCAGCAGCTGCCGGTGGAAGAGTCCCGCCACCACGAGCACGGCGCCCGCGAGCCCCGCCATCAGCCACAGGTCCCGGGCCGCGACCATCAGGATGTTGCCGAAGAGGTAGCTCATCAGGTCGGTGGTGTAGCCGGGAGTCAGCGCGATGAACACCACGCCCAGGGCCATGCCCGTGGACCAGACCGCGCCGATCACCGTGTCCTCGCGCTGGCGCAGGTGCACCCCCACCCAGCCGATGATCAACGCCGACAGCAGGGCAGCGCCCACCGCGCCGCCCATCGGGGTGATCCACTGGACGCCGTGCACCGTGCGCAGCCAGTGGGCGAAGCCCAGGCCCGCCAGCACCGAGTGGGAGATACCGCCGGCCATATAGCTGATGCGCCGGATCACCACCCAGCTGCCCACCACGCCGCAGGGCACGGCCGCCAGCAGTCCGGCCAACAGCGCGTACTGCAGGAAGCGGTGCTCGGCGAAGGCGGCCAGGGTCTCGCTCAGCACCGGTGGCCCTCCTCGCTGCAGCGGTGGTCGTGGCGCACGAGGCGCACGTCGCCGCCGTAGAGGTCGGCGATGACCTGCCCGGTGACCTCGCTGGTCGGATGCACGACCACCTCGCGGCCCACGCAGACCACGCTGCGGACGACGCCCGCGACGAAGCCCAGGTCGTGGCTGACCATGACGATGGTCAGGCGCCGGTTCAACTGCTCGAGCAGGCGGTAGAAGTCCTCCTCGATGTGGGCGTCCAGGCCGGCCGTCGGCTCGTCCAGAAGGAGCAGGTCCGGGCCGCCGGCCAGGGCGCGGGCGATCAGCACCCGCTGCTTCTGCCCGCCGGACAGCGAGGCGAAATGGTCGCCCGCCTTGTCCGCCAGGCCCACCTCGTCCAGGGCGGCCAGGGCGGCGGCGCGGTCCTCCGGTCGCCAGGGGCCCAGCAGCGGCGCCCGGCCCAGGCGGCCCATCAGGGCCACGTCCAGGGCGCAGACCGGGAACAGGGGGTCCAGGCGCGGGTGCTGGGGCACGTAGCCCATCCGGCGGCGCGAGCGGTGGGGCGGCTGGCCGAAGACCTCGATGGTGCCGGCGTCCGGCTTCAGCAGCCCCAGCGCCAGCTTCAACAGGGTGGTCTTGCCGCTGCCGTTGGGCCCGACCACGCTGACGAAATCGCCGGCGGGGATGGCCAGGTTCACGTTGCGCAGGATCGGTTCGCCGCCGTAGCCGAACGTCAGGCCGCGGCAGGTGATGACGTCGCTCACGGCCGCGCTCCGCCGCCGGGGCGGCCCAGCACGCCGGCCAGGGTCCGCGCGATGTGCGTGAAGTTGGTGTCCCAGTCCTGTGCAAGCGGGTCCAGCACCGCCACCGGCACGCCGAGGGAGGCGGCCACCGCCTCGGCCGCCCGCCGGGAGAACTGGGGCTGCACCACCACCGCGCCCACGCCGGCGGCCCGGGCCTGGCTGGTGACTTCGGCCAGCCGGCGCGCGCCCGGCTCGTGGCCCTGGTCCTCGATGGCCAGCTGCTGCAGCCCGTAGGCGGCGGCGAAGTGCCCGAAGGCCGGGTGGAAGACGAGGAAGACGCCGCCTGCCCGCCCGCCGAGGGCGGCGCGGGCCTCGGCGTCGGCCCGATCGATGCGTTCCTGCAGGGCGGCGCGCCCGGCGGCCAGGCGTTCCGCGTGGTCCGGCAGCAGCCGGCCCAGGGCCAAGACCAGCGTGTCGCCGATGGCGCCGGCCGGGGCCGGCGACAGCCAGGTGTGCGGATCCAGGCCGTCGGCGTGATCGTGGGCGTGATCGTGGCCGTCGCCGTGGGCCCGGTGATCGTCGTGGCCGTGGTCGGGCCCGTCCGCCAGGGGGCCGGCGAGCCGGGGTCCGCCGGGCATGGCGGCGATGCGCGGCCGCAGCCCCCGTTCGAAGGGCACGCCCGCGGCCAGGAACAGTTCCGACGCGGCCAGCCCGGCCATCTGGCGGGGGGTCGGTTCGTAGGTGTGGGGGGAGTCCCCGGGGCCCACCAGCACCGTGACCTCGGCCAGGTCGCCGGCCACCTGCTCGACGAACCAGGCCAGCGGCGGGATGCTCACGGTCACCTGCAGGGGACGGTCGGCTGGGGTCGCGGCCCCGGCAGTGGCCAGGACGAGGCCCAGGCCGAGCGCGGCGGCGGCGGACTGCGGGCGGAGGATCGGCATGGGCTTCCTTTCGGGCCGCCCCATGATAATCCCGGCCGGCGCCGGTGCAAGAGCGGATCGGCCCGGCGGCGGATTTCCCCGGGCGCCTGCGCGGACGTTGATTCCGCCGGGACCTTGGTTTAGCTTGGGCGGGTACCACGCGAAACAGCCCGGTCCCCGCGGGACCGGTTTCCCCAGGCGAAGGAGACGGTCATGCCCCTGGTCCCGATGCGCGTCCTGTTGGACCACGCCGCCGAGCACGACTACGGCGTCGGCGCCTTCAACGTCAACAACATGGAACAGATCCAGTCCATCATGATGGCCGCCGAGGAGACCAGCTCGCCGGTCATCGTCCAGGCCAGCCGCGGCGCCCGCTCCTACAGCCAGGACAACTACCTGCGCCACCTGATGCTGGCCGCGGCCGAGCTGCACCCGCGCATCCCCATCGCCATGCACCAGGACCACGGCAACAGCCCCGAGACCTGCTTCAGCGCCATCGAGCAGGGCTTCACCTCGGTGATGATGGACGGCTCGCTGCAGGCGGACGGCAAGACGCCGGCCACCTACGAGTACAACGTCGACGTCACCCGGCAGGTGGTGAAGAAGGCCCACGCCCTGGGCGTGACCGTCGAGGCGGAGATCGGCTGCCTGGGCGGCATCGAGGACGGCCACGGCGCCGGCCTGTCCGGGGACGAGGCCTTGGCCCACCTGACCGACCCGGCCGAGGCCGAGCGCTTCGCCGCCGAGACCGGCTGCGACGCCCTGGCCGTGGCCATCGGCACCAGCCACGGGGCCTACAAGTTCACCAAGAAGCCCAGCGGCGACGTGCTGAAGATGGACCTCATCGAGGAGATCCACCGCCGCCTGCCGGACACCCACCTGGTGATGCACGGCTCCAGCTCGGTGCCGAAGGAGCTGGTGGACGTGATCAACGAGTTCGGCGGGCAGATCAAGGAGACCTACGGCGTGCCCGTCGAGGCCATCCAGCGGGGGATCAAGCACGGCGTGCGCAAGATCAACGTGGACACGGACAACCGCCTGGCCATCACCGGCGCCATCCGCAAGGTGTTCGCCCAGAACCCGGGCAAGTTCGATCCCCGCGACTACATGAAGCCGGCGCGCGAGGCCATGGCCGAGGTGGTCAAGGCCCGCATGATCGCCTTCGGGCAGGCCGGCTGGGCCGACAAGATCCCCCACGTGACCCTCGCCCAGATGGCGAAGCGCTACAAGTGATGCGGCAGCGGAGGTAAGGTCATGTACGGGAGGCTTGGCGAGGTCCTGCGCGGCGAGCTGGACGAGGTCCGCGCCCAGGGCCTCTACAAGGACGAGCGCGTGCTGCAGGGCCCGCAGGGCGCCGCCATCACCGTCGGCGGGCGCGAGGTCCTGAACTTCTGCGCCAACAACTACCTGGGCCTGGCGTCGGACCCCCGCGTCGTGGAGGCGGCCAAGCGCACCCTCGACCGCTGGGGCTACGGCCTCAGCTCGGTGCGCTTCATCTGCGGCACCACGGAACTGCACAAGCAGCTGGAGAGCGAACTCAGCGCCTTCCTGGGCACCGAGGACACCATCCTCTACGCCGCCTGCTTCGACGCCAACGGCGGCGTGTTCGAGCCGCTGCTGGACCAGGACTGCGCCATCATCACCGACAAGCTGAACCACGCGTCCATCATCGACGGGGTGAGGCTGGCCAAGGCGCAGCGCCACATCTACGAGCACGCGGACATGGCGAGCCTGGCCGAGCGGCTGCAGGCGGCGAAGGAGGCGCGCTTCCGGCTCATCGTCACCGACGGCGTCTTCTCCATGGACGGCGACTTCGCCAGGCTGCCGGAGATCTGCGACCTGGCCGAGCGCCACGAGGCCCTGGTGATGGTGGACGAGAGCCACGCCACCGGCTTCACCGGGCCGAGCGGCCGCGGCACCCACGAGAAGTTCGGCGTCATGGACAAGGTCGACATCATCACCACCACCTTGGGCAAGGCCCTGGGCGGGGCCCTGGGCGGGGCCACCAGCGGCCGCAGGGAGATCATCGAGTGGCTGCGCCAGAAGAGCCGGCCCTACCTGTTCAGCAACTCGCTGCCGATGATGGTCTGCGGGGCCAGCCTGGAGGTCCTGCGCATCCTGCGCGAGGATCCCGAGCCCCTGCGGCGCCTGGACCGCAACCAGCGGCGCCTGCGCGCGGGGCTCAGGGAGCGGGGCTTCGACGTGGACGCGGGGGACCACCCCATCGTGCCGGTGCACTTCCGCCGCCATGACCAGGACGCGATCATGGCCCAGTCCATGTCCAGGGACCTGCTGGCCGAGGGCATCTACTGCATCGGGTTCAGCTTCCCGGTGGTCCCGCGGGGGCAGGCGCGCATCCGCCTGCAGGCCTCGGCCGCCCACACGGACGCCCACCTGGACCGCTGCCTGGAGGCCTTTGCCAAGGTGGGGCGCCGCCTCGGCGCCGTCTAGCCCGCGATTATCCGCCCGCACAGGACGAATCCCCGTGGCCGGACGGGGATTCGTGCTATATTCGCACCGGTTGCGACACACCGGGGACGGGACGGGAGCAACGGGCGTGGGCGTGGTGCCGGGCACGCGGCGGCGGGCCGACCTGGTCGCCGCCATCGGCGAGGAACTGGGACTGATCCGGCCGGACCCGGACCGGGTCGCGGCCGACTGCACCCTCCTGGCCGAGCTGCTGGGCGATCCCCCGGACCGGGCCGGTCGCGAGTCCCTGCGCCGGCTGGCTGCCGCCGCCGCCGCCTCTGACCGGGCTGCCGCCGCCCCGGTGCTGCACCTGATCGCCGCCCGCTTGCCGCGCTTTCCCCGCCCCCTGACCCTGCTGGCGCCGCTACTGGCCGCCGCCGACGACGGCATCGCCGGCGCCGCCCTGGACCTCGTGTCGGGCGCGGTCGCGGCGGGCGAGCTGCCGCTCGAC
>JACZKN010000228.1 GCA_014859985.1 Candidatus Krumholzibacteriia bacterium
CCGCCGCCCCGGTCCCGGCGCGCCGAAGCCCCCGGTGGACGCCGCTCGGCGCCGTCGGCGCCCGGTGGCGACAGAAAAGCGGGAACCCCGGAAGGGTCCCCGCTGATTCCGATACTCCCCCGCGCAGGGGGAAGCGCCCCGACTAGAGGTCGTACGGGCGGACGGTCTTGCGGCCGTTGTCCAGCGCGCGCTTCTCGGCGGTCTTGATGAGCTCGCGGACCTTGGCATCCAGCGCGGTGTAGAACTCGCCGGACACGTTGCAGTCCTTGACGGCTTCCTTCGTCTTGCTCTTGGAGATGATCATGTCGGCCATGGGTCCTCCCTAACAAACAGTTCGGGTTTCGTGGCCTCAGGTCGGGCGGAACGGGCCCTGCCCGACCGGGGCGGCGAAACCGCCGTTGAATTCAGCTCCGGACGATCTCCGTATCCGGCAAGCTGCGACACAATCGCCTCGACACCTGGAGGTGTCAAGACTAGTTTTCCCTGCGGGGCCGACCATGGAGACAGCCGACAAACGCCCTCACAGCCCCGCAAACGTACAAGAAGGAGTCGCCCATGGCCAGCGAAAAGGTCCTTGCCCATCTCGACGCGCACCGGCAGCAGCACGTGGACCAGTTGTGCGAATTCCTGCGCATTCCCAGCGTCAGCTCCCAGGCCGACCACAAGCAGGACGTGCGCCGCGCCTGCGCCTTCGTCGCCGACGAGCTGCGCGGGCTGGGCCTCGAGGTGGAGATCATCGAGACCGACGGCCATCCCCTGGTCTACGCCCAGAGCGAGCAGCGGCCCGACCGCCGCACGCTGCTCTTCTACGGCCACTACGACGTGCAGCCGGTCGATCCGCTGGAGCTGTGGAAGACGCCGCCGTTCGAGCCGCGGGTCGAGGACGGGATCGTCTATGCCCGCGGCGCGAGCGACGACAAGGGCCAGGTCTTCGCCCATTTCAAGGCCGTCGAAGCCTACGTCAGGACGGGGACCGGGCTGCCGGTCAACCTCAAGTTCATCATCGAGGGCGAGGAGGAGTGCGGCGGCCACGGCATCTACCGCTACACCGAGCAGCACGCGGACAAGCTGGCCTGCGACGCGGTGGTCATCTCCGACACCACCCTCTACAACGAGACCACGCCGGGCATCTGCTACAGCCTCAAGGGCCTTGCCTACATGGAGATCAGGGTCAAGGGCCCGGACATGGACCTGCACTCGGGCAGCTACGGCGGCACCGTGCAGAATCCCGCCAACGCGCTGGCCGGGATCGTCGCCGGCCTGAAGGACCGGGACGGCCGCTGCCTGGTGCCCGGCTTCTACGACGACGTGCTCGAACTGGAAAAGGAGGAGCGCGACGGCTTCGCCGCCCTCGGCTACACCGACGCGATCCTGCGCAAGGAGACGGGCGCGCCCGCCGCCTGGGGCGAGCAGGGCTACACTACCCTGGAACGCATGTGGGCCCGCCCCACCTGCGACGTCAACGGCCTGGCCAGCGGCTACGGCGGCGAGGGCGCCAAGACCATCATCCCGTCACGGGCGCTGGCGAAGGTGTCGATGCGCCTGGTGCCGAACCAGGATCCGGAGCGGATCGCCGCGGCTTTCGCCGCCCACGTCGCGGCCATCGCGCCGGCGGGTGTCGAGGTCGAGGTGGTCAACCACCACAACGCGGCGCCGGTGCTGGTGCCGCGGCACAGCCCCATGATGCAGGCGGGCATGAACGCGCTGAAGCGGGGCTTCGGCGCCGACCCGGTGTTCATCCGCGAGGGCGGCTCGATCCCCATCGTGGGCACCTTCCAGGCCTGGCTGAAGGCGCCGGTGCTGCTGCTGGGCTACGGCCTGTCGACGGACAACATCCATTCGCCCAACGAGAAGTTCGACCTGGCGAACTTCTGGAACGGCGCGCGCACCACGGCGGTGCTGCTCGAAGAGGCGGCGCGGGCCTGACCCCGCCCGGGCGCGGGGCGATGCGGGCAAGCCCGGAGGACCGCGGCGGTCCTCCGGGCTTCGTCATGCCGGGCCGACCCCGGCGTCAGGCGCTGACCGCGTCCTGCGGCAGCACCGCCTTGGCCGCGGCGGGGCTGCGGCGGTAGCTGTGGCCGGTCAGCAGGCCGAGCATGAACCAGGCGAGGGCCGCCACGCCGCTCAGGAAGACGACGTCGCCCGCCAGGCGCGCCCAGCGCAGGGCCTGCAGCACCGGCTGCTGCAGGAAATCGGCGCTGCGGGCGTACCACAGGCCGTGCTCGACGCTGGCCCAGGCCTGGGCCAGGCCGATGGGCAGCAGGCTCAGCACCACCATCAGGGACAGGCCGACGTTCATGGCCCAGAAGGCGTAGCCCAGCGGCCGCTCGTTCCAGGCGCGCCGGCCTCCCAGCACCCGCGCCACCGTCAGCACCAGTCCCAGCGACAGCAGGCCGTACACCCCGAACAGGGCGGTGTGGGCGTGCACCGGCGTGGTGTTCAGGCCCTGCATGTAGTACAGCGCCACCGGCGGGTTGATCATGAAGCCGAAGAGGCCCGCGCCCACCAGGTTCCAGAAGGCCACGCCGATGAAGAAGCGCAGCGGCCAGCGGTAGCGGCGCATCCACGCGGCGGCCCGCTGCATGCGGTAGGTCTGGAAGGCCTCGATGCCGATCAGCACCAGGGGCACCACCTCGAGCGCGCTGAAGGTGGCGCCGATGGCCATGATCGAGGTCGGCGTGCCGCTGAAGTACAGGTGGTGGAAGGTGCCGGGGATGCCGCCCAGCAGGAACAGGGCGCTCGAGGCCACGACCGCGCCGCCGGCGTGCTTCGGCCTGACCAGCCCCATGCGGGCGAAGACGAAGGCCAAAGCCGCGGTGGCGAAGACCTCGAAGAAGCCCTCCACCCACAGGTGCACCACCCACCAGCGCCAGTACTCCATGACCGACAGGTGGGTGCGCGCGCCGAAGAAGAAGCCCGCGGCGTACATCAGGCCGATCGCCGCGCTGGCGCCGGTGAACATCAGGACGATGGTGCGGTGGTCGTCGCGGCGGGTGAGCGCCGGCCACAGGCCGCGCAGCATCAGCCCCAGCCACAGCACCAGCCCCGTGAACAGGGCGATCTGCCAGGCGCGGCCGAGGTCCAGGTACTCGTAGCCCTGGTGGCCGAACCAGAAGCCGGCGTCCAGGCCCAGCTTCTGGTGGATGGAGAAGAACTCGCCGGTCAGGGATCCGGCCACCACCAGCAGCAGCGCGCCGAACAGCACGTTCACGCCCAGGCGCTGGAAGCGGGGCTCCCGGCCGCCGACCGCCGGCGCCAGGAACAGGCCGGTCGCCAGGAAGGCCGTGGCGATCCAGAAGACCGCCGTCTGCAGGTGCCAGGTGCGGGTCAGGGCATAGGGCAGCCACTTCGCCAGGGGCAGGCCGAAGAAATGCTGGCCCTCGACGGTGTAGTGGGCGGTCAGGGCGCCGAGGATCACCTGCACGCCGAACACGGCGATCACCACGCCCAGGTACTTGGCCGTCGCGCGCATCGACGGCGTCACCACCAGCAGCGACAGGGGGTCGGCCGCCGGGGCGGGCGCCGGTTCGTCGTCGCCGCCGCGGAAGGCCTTCCACCAGACCAGGGCGCCGATGCCCGCCAACAGCAGCACGACGCTGACGATGGACCACAGCACGTTGGCGCCGGTGGGCCGGTTGCCGATCAGCGGCTCGTGGGGCCAGTTGTTGGTGTAGGTGATCGTGCTGCCCGGCCGCTCGGCCGCGCAGGCCCAGCTGGTCCAGAAGAAGAAGTGGGTCAACGCCTCCAGCCGCGCCGGATCGACGACGGCGTTCTCGTGCATGGCGTAGTCCTCGCGCAGCTCCCGCAGCGCAGGGGCGCCGCCGTAGAGGTCGGCGTAGTGCGAGGCCACCGTCGCGATCGCGGCGGCGCGGTCGGCGCCGACGGTCAGGACGCCGGTGGCCGGGTCGTAGGTGTTGGTGCGCAGCTCGCGGCGCACGCGCTCGCGCAGCCCGGCCTGCTGCTCGGCGCCGATGGCCGCGAAGGCGGCGCCGTGGTCACGGCGCGCCCACAGCTCCAGCAGCGCCGTCGCCTCGCGGTGCAGCCAGTCGGCGGACCAGTCCGGGGCCTGGTAGGCGCCGTGGCCCCAGATCGAGCCCATCTGCTGGCCGCCGGTGCTCTGCCAGACCTGCTGGCCGTCGAGGATGGACCCGCGGGTCATCAGCGGGTGGCCGTCGGCGTCGACAACCGTTTCCGGCAGCGGCGGCGCCTGCCGGTAGACCTCGCGGCCGAAGAAGCCCAGCAGGGTGAAGGACACCAGCAGCGTGGCACCCAGCAGCCACCAGAGTCGCTTGTGGTTGGTCATGGTCAGGGCCTCCGTCATTCGCACAGGGCGCGGGGGAAAAGGACGTTGTTCTCCAGGTGGATGTGCTCCATCAGTTCGCTCTCGAAGGCGTCCAGGCGCAGGTACAGGGCCCGCCAGGTGGGGCAGGCCTCGTCCGGCGCGGTCAGGTCGGCGGTCAGCTCGCGGATCCGCGCCAGGTTCTCGCCATGGTCGCGGTGCTCGTGCTCCATGACCTGGATCGGGGGCGCGGTGCGCCGGCCCGCGCCGGCCAGGATCAGCGGGAAGAGGATCTGCTCCTCCTTGGCCAGGTGGTCCAGCACCGCGGCGTGGACCTGGCGCAGCAGGTCGGCCAGGCCGCACGGGCAGGTGTCCTTCCCGGCGTGGGACTGCTCCACCTTCTCGGCCAGGGCCACCAGCTCGGGCAGCTCCTCGCGCAGGCGGGCGTGGTAGTGGCCGACGATGAAATCGATGAGCTCAGGCAGCGGGCGCGCCTGCCAGGCGACGGACTCGCCCCGCGGCTCGGCGGCCTCTGCTGCGTGGATCTCCTGCAGGATCTCGGCAGGATCCAGGCCGGCAGCGGCGCAGGCCTCGGCCAAGGGGCGGCGGCCGCCGCAGCAATAGTCCAGGCCGCGGCGGTGGAACACTTTCGAGGCGGTGGGATGGGTCACGGCCAGGTCGGCCAGGGTCATCTCGGTCTGCATGGTCATGATGGACCTCCTTTGGCCCCTCCATGGCACGGACCGCGCCAATCCATATTCTATTTTTTGACAATGGATTGAGGATTGCGTTATGTTTGACACAACACGCCGGCGTTATGAAAGGAGCAACTGCGTTGTCCAATCTACAGCAAGCCGACGCCCTCGGCGTCCTGGTGGGCGTGGCCCACGACCTGACCGCCTCGCTGGCAGCCGAAGACCGCTACGAGCGCCTGCTGACGGCGGTGCGCCGGCTGGTTCCCTGCGACGCGGCCTGCCTGCTGCGGCTCGTCGGCCAGGACCTGGTGCCGGTGGCCGGCCATGGCTTGTCGCTGGAGGCCCTGAACCGCCGCTACGCCCGGGGCGAGCACCCCCGCCTGGACATCCTGCTGGCCGCGGCCGAGCCGAGCACGGTCGACTCAGACGATCTGATCACGGTCCCGGCGCATCAGCGCAAGAAGGCCAAGCCCCGGGCACTGCCGGCCGATCTGCCCCGTGCCGAAGTCGTTCACGATCTGAGCGAGGCCGACAAGAC
>JACZKN010000004.1 GCA_014859985.1 Candidatus Krumholzibacteriia bacterium
GGGCAACGCGGCCAGCACGTCGACCGGCCCGGTGACCAGCCACCGGTCGCCGCGGCGGTCCAGGACGGTCACGCCGGCGGGCGGCTCCGCGCCCTGGACGACGGCGCGCGGAGGGGCTGCGTGGGCGGATGCGGCGGTGACCACCAGAAGGGCAAAGGCGAACACGAGACGCGGCATGGAACGGCTCCCATGGTGGTGGTGTTCAAGCAAGGATAGCACATCCGGAGGCCGGGCGGAGCCGCTCGCCGTAGTCTAGTCGCAATCCGCCCCGATCATCCTCTTGGTCCTGTCGAGCCGCTCGAGAACGTCGTCGAACAGCGAGGTCCGGAACGCCTCGACGATCCGGCACCGCAGCACAGCGGGACGAGCCCGCATCCCGGATTCGCCCAACGCACCCGCGCGCACCCGCTCATCCGGATGGGTCAGGGCCGCCAGGACCCAGGGCAGCACCCGCTCGTCGGACAGCCGGGAGATCAGGGACGGCAACGCGCCCGCGGCCACGCCGGGATCCGGGTCGGCCAGGACGGCCGCCGCCAGATGCTCCAGTCCGTCCTGGTCGGCGGTCCGGCCGAGGGCGCGGTAGGCATACCGGCGCATGTCGGGGTCCCTGTCCCGGAGGAAATCGCCGGGCTGCGGTGCTTCCGGGGTCATGGGCACGGCGCCCTGCCAGAACATGCTGCGGGCCCAGTCCCGCTTCTCCGCGTCGTCGGGATCCCGCGCCATGGCCGCCAGCGCCGCCAGGGCGCGTGGATCGTCGTGGCCGACCTGCACCAGGGAGTACAGGACGGCGCGATCCCGTTCGAACGAACCGTCCAGACCGGCCAGGAATGCCGGCACCGCATCGGCGGCCAGGGGACCGAGTTCGGCCAGGGCCCCCGCGGCGGCATTGCGGACGTGTGGATCCCGCCGCCGCGACGGCACGAGTTCCGCGGCGAGGATCTCGACGACGTTGTCGAAGCGGTCGCGATGCCGGGGATCCGCCGAGGTCGCCAGGCACTCCAGCAGGGGCGAGCAGTAGCCGAGCGCGCGCACGGCGTCCGCGGCGTCGGCGCTTTCGGCATCGCCCACGCGCCACGCGAGTTCCTCCAGCGTCCGCGTCCGGGCTGCCTGGCCGTTGCCGACCCGCGACGGCCTGCCCATGGAGGCGAGCGCCGCGTCGCCGTAGGTCTCGAAGCGGCCGCAGTTCGTAATCCAGGCCTGCATGCCCGGTCCGCGCCAGCGCACGCCCGGGTCGATGCCGTCGTGGGCGGCCTGGTTCGCGAACTCCACGGTGGGCGGATCGGGGCAGACGAAGAACTCCCCGCCGAGGACGAAAGGTGCGCCGCAGGACGAAGCCTCCGTCACGACGACCACGGTGTCGGGCACGTCGCCCTTCCAGATCTCGCGGACGCGCAGCGTCGCCCAGACGTTGCCGAAGGTGTCCCGGTCGAGCGCGATCACCGTGCCGCAGAACGCGTACGCAGCGTTGTCGGCCGCCCTTGCAGGCGCGCCGAAGCCCACCGTGCAGGCGCGCCCCCCTCCGACGGAGCACAGGCCGGCAGCGACCAGGACCGCGACCGCGGTCCGTCCCCTCGCGACCAGGATTCGCTGCCCGATCATCGCGGCGCCTCCCTTCCCATGATCTGACGATACGGACCACTCCACCGGCGGGAAACCCTCACCCCAGCGCTCTTGCCAACGCCTCCACCAACCGCCCGATGTCCTCCCGCGTGTTGTACCCCTGCACCGAGAACCGCAGCCACGGCCGCCCCGCGAACGAAGTCACCGGCACCTCCACGCTGAACTCCTCGCGCAGCCGCCGATGCAAAGCCTCCCCGTCGATCCCCTCCGGCAGCGGCACCGCGCACATCTGCGCCAGCCAGGGCTCGGGGGGGCAGAGGGCCGGCAGGCCGGTCAAGGCGAGCAGCGCCTCGCGCCCTTCCAGCATCAGGTCGCGGCAATACCGTCGCACCTCCGGCCAGTCGTGCTCCCTGAGAAACGCCAGCGCCGCCGGCACCGCCAGGAACGCCGACGGATCCCGGGTGCCGGTCCACTCCTGCTCATCGATGAAGCGGCTGGGCCCGGGGTGGTCGCTCTGCCAGCCCCAGCTGACCACCAGGGGCTCGATGCGCTCCTGCACCTCGCGCCGCACGTACAGCGCGGCGGCGCCCTTGGGCGCCAGCAGCCACTTGTGGCAGTTGCCGGCCCAGATGTCGCAGCCCAGGGCGTGCAGGTCGCAGTCCAGCTGGCCGGGCACGTGGGCGCCGTCGATCATGGTCAGGATGCCCCGGTCGCGGGCCCTGGCCACCAGCGGCGCGACCGGCAGCACCACCCCCGAGGGCGAGGTGATCTGGCTGAAGAAGAGCACCTTCGTGCGCGCGGTCACGCCCGACCACACGGCCTCGACCACGGCGTCGGGGTCGTGCAGCGGCAGGGGCAGCTCCCGCCGGACGTACCGCGCGCCCGCCTTGCCGCACAGGAACCGCCACATGCGGTCCAAGGCGCCGTACTCGTGGTCGGTGGCCAGCACCTCGTCGCCGGGCTCGAGACCGAGCGAGCGCGCCGCGACGTTCAGCGCGGTGGTGGCGTTGGCGACGAAGACGAGCTCGTCCCGGTCGGCGCCCAGGTAGGCGGCCAGCTCGGCGCGGGCGGCGGCCAGGCGCGCGGGCAGGGTGCGCCGCGTGGAGAGGAAATCGACGGGCTCGGCCTCCAGCTCCCGCTGCAGGCGCTGGTACTCGGCGAACACCGGGCGGGGGCAGGCGCCGAAGGAGCCGTGGTTAAGAAAGACGACATCGTCGCGCAGGAGGAAGAGGTCGCGGAGCATGGGGGGCCTTTCGCCGAGGTGAGCCACGGGCCGCGGGCCACGCTAAGCCACCGGGCCCGACCCGGTCAACGGGCGGCCGTGGTCTCGTGCTCCGCCACCGTCGCCCCCCTGACCCCCAACTGCACATCATCCCGCCCGAAACACAAATCGATCGTCCACTCCAGCACCACCCGCAGCCGCCGCCCCCAGCCCGGGAACTTCAGCAGGTACACCGTGCGCCACAGGAACCAGGCCGGGAATCCCGCCAGCTTCAGCGGGCCGATGCGCGCCACGCCGGTGCGGCAGCCCAGGGCCACCAGCGCACCCCGGTCCTTGATCACGCAGGGCTCGGGCGCCTCGCCCCGCAGCACCCGCACCAGGTTGTCGGCCACGGCGCGGCCCTGCTGCACCGCCGCCTGGGCGGTGGCCGGGTACGGCTTGCCGTCGGGGCCGGGGTTGACGGCGCAGTCGCCGATGGACCAGACGTCCCGGTGCCCCTGCACGCGCAGGTCCGGTTCGCACAGGATCCAGCCGCGGGCGTCGCTGGGCAGGTCCAGGCCGGCCAGGACCGGGTTGGGGGCGATGCCGGCGCACCAGATCACGGTCTCGGCCGCCAGCCAGGTGCCGTCGGACAGTTCGGCGTGGTCCGGGCCCACCGCGCGCACCGAGGTGCCCAGGCGCAGGTCCAGGCCCCGGGCGCGCAGCTTGTCCGCGGCGAACGCCGCCAGCCCTTCCTCCAGGTTGGGCAGGATGCGCCGGGCGATGTCCACCAGGGTGATGCGCACGTCGGCCGCCGAGACGTTGGCGTAGCGGCGGCTGGCCCGGCGCAGGAACGCATCCAGCTCGCCGGCCACCTCCACGCCGGTGAAGCTGCTGCCGACCACCACGAAGTGCAGAAGGGCGCGGCGGCGCTCCGGATCCTCGGCCTGGTCCGCCTGCTCCAGCAGGCGGATGGCGCGGTCCCGCAGGCCGATGGCGTCGGCCACGCCCTTGATCTGCAAGGCGTGCTCGCGCAGGCCGGGGATGGGCGGCAGGCTGGTCACGCTGCCCACCGCCAGCACCAGGTGGTCGTAGGGTACCTCGCGCGTCGTCTGCCGGCCCACCGGGCGCACGTGGATGACCCGCCGCGCGAAGTCGGCCCCGGTGAACTCGCCCATCAGCAGGCCCCGCGAATGGGTGAAGGCGCGCAGGCCGACGACCGCGTGCTGGGGCGGCAGGCTGCCGGTGCCCGCCTCCATCAGGAACGGATGGAAGACGAAATAGTTGTTGCGGTCCACGAGCAGGACCTCGGCCTCGTCCGGGCGCAGGCGCCGCAGGAGGCGCTGCACCGCGAAGGCGCCGCCGAAGCCGCCGCCGACGATGACGATCCGCGGCCGCTGCCGGGCGGATATGGCGGATGTGGCGGATGCGCCGGGCATGGCCATCCTCCCCTTTCAAGACTATCATTTTCAACGGGCTTGCATATACTTGATAATAAAAGTATAATTTCCCGCCACCGGGGAGCCGGCGTCCGGCCGCCCGCAACACCACCGCCGCGGCGGCAGGGGCCATGAGCACCGACAACATCAATAGTCCCAACATGTTGAGTTTGTCCTACGCCGAACGGCTCTGGCGGTCGTGGCGCGAGGATGCGTCCAGCGTGCCGCCGGCCTGGCGGGAGTGGTTCGAGGCCCAGGGCGGCACCGCGCCGTCGGCCGCCGGCTACCACGCCTCCGGCCACGCGGGCGAGCGCGACCTCGCGGACCAGAACAAGGTCGACCAGCTGGTGCGCAACTACCGGGTGCGCGGCCACCGCCTGGCGCGGCTGAACCCCCTGGCCGACCCGCCGGCGCCGCCACCGGAGCTGACGCTGGAGTACTACGGCTTCGGCGACGGCGACCTGGACCGCGTCTTCTCCGCCGGGACCCTCAGCCCCGGCGACATGCTGCCCCTGCGGGAGATCCTGCGCCGGCTGCAGGCCACCTTCTCCCGCTACATCGGCGTGCAGTACATGCACATCGACGACCTGCAGGTGCGCGAGTGGCTGCAGAAGCGCATGGAGCCCACGGAGAACCGCATCGAGCTGCACCCGCAGGTGCAGCGGCGCATCCTGCAGCGCCTGATCGACGCCGAGATCTTCGAGGAGTTCATCCAGAACAAGTACCTGGGCGCCAAGCGCTTCAGCCTCGAGGGCGCCGAGACGGTGATCCCGCTGCTGGACATGGCCATCGAGCACGCGGGGCAGCAGGGGCTGGACAAGATCGTCATCGGCATGGCCCACCGGGGGCGCCTGAACGTGCTGGCCAACATCATGGAGAAGAACCCGCGGAAGATCTTCGCCGAGTTCGAGGACGCCGACCCCGAGCAGTTCCTCGGCCACGGCGACGTGAAGTACCACATGGGCCACCACTCGGACTGGACCACCCGCCAGGGCGACGTGGTGCACCTTTCGCTGTGCTTCAACCCCAGCCACCTGGAGTTCGTCAGCCCGGTGGCCTTGGGCCGCGTGCGCGCGCGCCAGGACCGCATCGGCGACACGGAGCGCGAGCGCTCCATGGCCATCCTCATCCACGGCGACGCCTCGTTCATCGGCCAGGGCGTGACCCAGGAGACCCTGAACATGTCCCAGCTGGAGGGCTACCGCGCCGGCGGCGCCCTGCACGTGGTGATCAACAACCAGATCGGCTTCACGACCGACCCCGAGGACGGGCGCTCGACCCGCTACTGCACCGACGTGGCCAAGATGCTGCAGGCGCCGGTCTTCCACGTCAACGGCGAGGACCCCGAGGCCGTGGCGCAGGTGATCTGCCTGGCCATGGATTTCCGCCGCGAGTGGCGCCGCGACGTCATCATCGACATGTACTGCTACCGCCGCCGCGGCCACAACGAGACCGACGAGCCGGCGTTCACCCAGCCCCTGATGTACGAGGCCATCCGCAAGCGGGACCCGGTGCGCAAGGGGTACCTGGAACGCCTGACCAAGTCCGGCCACATCACCCTGGAGATGGCCGAGCAGATGACCGTCGACCGCCGCAAGCGCCTGCAGGAGATCCTGGACGAGGTGCGCGAGGCCAAGCCCGAAGCCAAGCCGGTCGAGCGCAAGCGCGTGCTGGGCCCGGTGTGGCGGGAGTACCAGGGCGGCCCCGAGCCGGGCGGCCCGCCGGTGCTGACAGGCGTGCCCCGGAAACGGCTGGTGGAGATCCTCGAGTCCCTCGCCACGGTGCCCGGGGACTTCACGCCCCACAAGAGGATCGAACGCCTGCTGGAGCAGCGGCGCCGGATCGCCAAGGGCGAGCAGCCGGTGGACTGGGCCGCCGCGGAGCAGCTGGCCTTCGGCACGCTGGGCAGGGAGGGGCACCCGGTGCGCCTGAGCGGCCAGGACAGCCAGCGCGGCACCTTCAGCCACCGCCACGCGGTGCTGCACGACGCGAAGACCGGCGCCCGGCACGCGCCCTTGAGCCACCTGGCCAAGGACCAGGCGCCCGTCGTGACCATCAACAGCCCCCTGTCCGAGGTGGGCCCGGTCGCTTTCGAGTACGGCTACACGCTGACCTACCCCGAGGCCCTGGTCATGTGGGAGGCCCAGTTCGGCGACTTCTGCAACGTGGCCCAGCCCATCATCGACCAGTTCATCACCAGCGGCGAGAGCAAGTGGGGCATGCTCTCGGGCCTGGTGCTGATGCTGCCGCACGGCATGGAGGGCATGGGCCCCGAGCATTCCAGCGCGCGCCTGGAGCGCTTCCTGAGCCTGGCCGCCGAGGACAACCTGCAGATCGCCAACCCCACCACGCCGGCCCAGCTGTTCCACCTGCTGCGCCGCCAGGTGTGGCGCCACTGGCGCAAGCCCCTGGTGATCCTCACCCCCAAGAGCCTGCTGCGGCATCCGGATTGCGTGTCGGACCTGGACGAGCTGGCCGAGGGCTTCTTCCATCCCGTGCTGCCGGACCCGGCCGTGCCCGATCCCGGCAAGGTGACCCGCGTGCTCGTCTGCAGCGGCAAGGTCTACTACGACCTGGTGGCCGAACGCGCGGCGCGCGGCCGCGACGACGTGGTCATCCTGCGCCTGGAGCAGCCCTACCCCCTGCCGGGCAGCGCCTTCGTCGAGGCCATGCGGCCCTACCGGGACGACGCGGAGTTCCTCTGGGTGCAGGAGGAGCCGGCCAACATGGGCGTCTGGCCGTACCTGCGCTACCGCTTCGGCGAACGGCTGCTGGGCCGCCCTCTCCTGGGCGCCTGCCGGCCCGAGGCCGCCAGCCCGGCCACCGGCTCGGCCGGGGCCCACAAGCTCGAATTCGCCCACCTCATGGACCGGGTGTTCGGCCCGGTCAAGGGTTCGGGGCTGATCACCGGCGCCTGGGGCGCCTAGGCCACAAGGAGAACGATCCCATGCCGGTCGACGTGACCGTCCCCGCCCTCGGGGAATCCATCACCGAAGTGCAGGTGAGCGCCTGGCTCAAGCAGCCGGGCCAGGCCGTCGCCCTGGACGAGCCCGTGATCGAGCTCGAATCCGACAAGGCGACGGTGGAGGTGCCGGCGCCCGCCGCCGGCGTCGTCCTGGAGATCGTGGCCGAGGTGGGCGCGGTCCTGAAGGTGGGGGACGTGCTGGCGCGGATCGATACCGAGGCCAAGGCGGAGGGCGCGCCGCCGAAGGAGGCGGAGCCGGAGCCGGCCGCGCCGGCCGGCAAGCCCGACGAACCGGCAGGCGACAAGCGCGTCATGCCCGCCGCCCGGCGCGTCCTGGCCGAACGCGGCGTGCCTGACGACCAGGTCCAGGGCACCGGCCCCGGCGGGCGCGTGCTGAAGGAGGACGCGCTGAAGGCCGAGGCCAAGGCCAAGGCGCCCGAGAAGCCCGCCGCGCCGCCCAGCCCCACCGGCGAGCGCAAGGAGCGCCCGGTGCGCATGTCCCCCATCCGCAGGAAGATCGCCGAGCGCCTGGTGGAGTCCCAGCAGACGGCCGCTTTGCTGACGACGTTCAACGAGATCGACATGACCCGGGTCAAGGCGATGCGCGCCGAGCACCAGGAGGCCTTCCAGGAGCGCTACGGCGTCAAGCTGGGCTTCATGAGCTTCTTCATGAAGGCCGCGGTCGAAGCCCTGGCGCTGGTGCCGGAGCTGAACGCGCAGATCCGCGGCGAGGAGATCGTCTACCACGACTACTGCGACATCGGCATCGCCGTGGGCGGCGGCAAGGGCCTGGTGGTCCCGGTGATCCGCAACGCGGAGATGCTGGGCTTCGGCGAGCTGGAGCTGGCCATCGCCGACTTCGCCCGCCGCGCCCAGGCCAACAAGATCGACCTGCAGGAGCTGCAGGGCGGCACCTTCACCATCAGCAACGGCGGCGTCTACGGCTCGCTGCTGTCGACGCCCATCATCAACCCGCCCCAGAGCGGGGTCCTGGGCCTGCACACGATCCAGGACCGCCCCGTCGCCATCGACGGCAAGGTGGAGATCCGGCCCATGATGTACGTCGCGCTGACCTACGACCACCGCATCGTCGACGGCCGCGAAGCGGTGACCTTCCTCAGGCACATCAAGCTCTGCGTCGAGCAGCCCGAGCGGCTGCTGCTGAAGGTGTGATCCCCGTGAGCGAGGCGAAGAAGCACGACCTGGTGGTGATCGGCGCCGGCCCCGGCGGCTACGCCGCGGCCATCCGCGCGGCCCAGCTGGGCCTGGACGTGGGCTGCGTCGAGAAGGAGGCCCGCCTGGGCGGCACCTGCCTGCGGGTGGGCTGCATCCCCAGCAAGGCCCTGCTCGAGTCCAGCGAGAAGTACGCCGAGGCGCAGCACGGGCTCGAGGTCCACGGCATCAAGGTAGGGGGCGCCAAGCTGGACCTGGCGGCGATGATGGCGCGCAAGGACGGCATCGTCACGGCGCTGACCGACGGCATCGCCGGGCTGTTCAAAGGCAACAAGGTGACGCGGTACGAGGGCGCGGCGCAGCTGGACGGTCCCGGCCGCGTGCGGGTGGGCGATACGGTGCTGGAGGCCGGGAAGATCATCATCGCCACCGGAAGCACCGCCGCGTCGGTGCCGGGCGTCAAGATGGACGGCGACCGGATCGGCGATTCGACGGCGGCGTTGGCGTGGCCGGAGGTGCCCGAGAAGCTGATCGTCATCGGCGCCGGCTACATCGGCCTGGAACTGGGCTCGGTGTGGGCGCGCCTGGGCGCCCAGGTCACGGTCCTGGAGTACCTCAAGCGCATCCTGCCCGGCACCGACGGCGAGATCGCCCGGGTCGCGCAGCAGCTGTTCAAGAAGCAGGGCCTTGCGTTCGAGCTGGGCGCGAAGGTGACCGGCGCACGGGTGAAGGGCGGCAAGTGCGTGGTCGAGGTCGAGGGCAAGGAGCCGCTCTCCGCCGACCGCGTGCTGGTGGCCGTGGGCCGCAAGCCGGTGACCGACGGGCTGAACCTCGAGTCGGCCGGCGTGAAGCTGGACGACCGGGGATTCATCAAGATCGACGCCCACCACCGGGCCGCCGAAGGCGTGTGGGCCATCGGCGACGTGGTGGGCGGCCTGCTGCTCGCGCACAAGGCCACCGAAGAGGGCGTCGCCGTGGCCGAGCGCCTGGCGGGCAAGGCCGGCCACTTCGACCCGGCCGTGATCCCGGCGGTCTGTTACACCGACCCGGAGATCGCCGGCGTGGGCCACACCGAGGAGCAGCTCAAGGACGACGGCGTGCCGTACAACAAGGGCGTGTACACCTTCCGCAGCAACGGCCGCGCCATGGCCCTGGACCGGGTCGAGGGCCGCGTCAAGGTGCTGGCCCACAAGGAGACCGACCGGGTCCTGGGCGTGCACATCATCGGCCCGCGGGCCGGCGACCTCATCGCCGAGGCCACCGCGGCCATGGCCTTCGGCGCCAGCGCCGAGGACATCGGGCGGGTGTGCCACGCGCATCCCACGCTGTCGGAAGTGCTCAAAGAGGCGGCCCTGGGGGCGTACGACAAGCCGCTGCACAGCTAGGTGCCGCCGGCGTGACGGGAGCGCCATGACCACGTCGTCGCGGCCGGACCCGCGTCCGGACCGGCTCATCCTGACCTGCGAGCACGCGGGCCACCGCATCCCCCGCGAGCACGCGCCGCTGTTCCGGGGCGCCGCGGCCCTGCTGGCCTCGCACCGGGGCTGGGACCCCGGCGCCCTGGCCGTGGCCCGTCACCTGGCCCGCGCCAGCGGCGTCCCCCTGCGCGCCGTCACCTGGAGCCGCCTGCTGGTCGAAGCCAACCGCGCGCCCGCCAACCCGCGCATCTGGTCGCAGTTCACGAAATCCCTGCCCGCGGACGAACGCGCGCGCATCCTCGACCGCTACTGGTGGCCCCACCGCCGCGAGGTCGAAACGATGGTGCAGGAGCACGCCACCGCCGGCGCCCGCGTGGTCCACGTGGCCGTGCACAGCTTCACCGGCGTGCTGGGCCACGAGGTCCGCAACGCGGACATCGGCCTGCTGTACGACCCGGCGCGCCCGGGCGAGGCCGCCCTGTGCCGCCGCTGGCAGGAGACCCTGCACGCGGTCGACCCCGGGCTGCGCGTCCGCCGCAACTACCCCTACCGCGGCGTGGCCGACGGCCTGCCCACCTGGCTGCGCCGGCGGTTCGGCGACGACGCCTACGCGGGCGTCGAGCTGGAGCTGAACCAGCAGCTGCTGACCGGCGCGGGCCTGCGGCGCATGAAGCGCGCCCTGGCCGCGAGCCTGGAGCAGCTGCTGGGCTTCACTGCCGTTCGTGCCACAGGCGGTGGCAGGACGCGCACAAGGTGACGAGGTTGGCGGCGTCGTGGGTGCCGCCTCTCGCTCGCGGTCTGACGTGGTGCACCTCGAGGAACCGCGTGCGGCCGCAGCCCGGCCCCTGGCAGCGGTGGCGGTCGCGGGCCAGGACTTCGCGGCGGGTGCGGGGTGGGATGGTGACTGTCGCCCGCTTGCCTGGCGTGCTGACGACGGCGTCGCACTGCACGCGGGCGGCGTCGGCGCGGCCCAAGGCCCGTCCGTTCGCCTCGATCTGCCCGCAGTCGGGGCACTGGTGCACGTGAATGTGGATGCCGGGGTCCGGCTTCCCCCGGGGGATGGCATCGCTGCAACTTGTTGTTACGAAGAGACATTGCAACGCCTCAAGCAGCACCTCAGCCCGGTCGCCGGCCGC
>JACZKN010000229.1 GCA_014859985.1 Candidatus Krumholzibacteriia bacterium
GCCGGCGGGCGTGTACCTGGCGCGGGTCGAAGGGGTGCCGGGGCGGGTGGTTTGCCGGGTGGCGTACGTGCCTTAGGCTGCACGGCTTTGATGCATGGTGCCGTGGGCGGTTTATATAAACCGCCGGCGGCATTGCCACGCAAAAGCCATCACGGTCCCGTGATTGCCGCCGGCCGCCTTCCTGGCTGACGATTCCCGGTTCACGGATCGCGCCCACGGCGCTCTTATGCCGCGAGACCCGTCGCAGGATCCGGACCCGGGAGGACTCGCCGGTGGCCCCCTCGACCCACGAAGCGCTCGACCGGTACGGCCCCCTGGTGCTGCACGTGATCTGGCGGCTGGTGCCGGACCGCGACCGGGCCGCCGACATCTACCAGGACACCTTCCTGGCCTACCACCGGACCCTCGCCGGCGGCGACGGCATCGCGCACCCGCAGGCCTGGCTCTGCCGCACCGCGCGTAACGGGGCGTTCCGCCACCTGGACAGGGCCAAGCGGGAGGACCTCGTCGAGGGCGACCCGGCCGAGCTGCCGGGGGCCGCGGTCCAGGCCCCGGAGCAGGGCGCAGCGGTCCTGCTGGGGCGCCTGCGCCAGCTCGTCGCCGCGTTGCCGGACCAGCAGCGCCAGGCCTTTTGCATGCGCTGGTTCGAGGATCTGCCTTTCGCGGAGATCGCGGACCAGCTCGGCTGCACGCCCGAGGCCGCCCGCGCCAGCGCCCACAAGGCGGCGCTGAAGCTGCGCGCGCAGCTCGAGCCCCTCAGGAGGCATTTCCATGTTTGAACCCACGAAGAATCCCGACGACCGCGACGCGTTGCTGGCCCACCTGGCCGCGCAGGTGCGCGCCGCGCGCCCCCCGGCGGATCTGCAGGCCACCGTCGACGAGGCCGTCGCGGCGAGACTTGCCAAGGCGCCGGGCTGGCGCCGCGTCCGCCGGCCAGGCCTGCTGTGGGCCGCGGTCCTGGCCGCCGCCGCCGTTGCTTTCCTGCTGGTGGCCACGCCCGGCCGCGAAGCCATCGTCTTCGCCGACGTGATCGACGCCTTCGGCCGGATCGAGTCCGTGCGGGCCGAGGGCTGGTTCCGCGGCGAGGACGGCGCGCGCGTGCCCTGCCGCCTGTGGGCGCGGGACAGCGGGGACGTGCGCATGGAGTACGGGCCCGAAGCGGCCGCCACCACGGTGGTCGCGGGTGGCGGCCGGCACCTGGTGATCCTGCCCGACGGGCGCAGGCTGGTGCGGCAGGACGGTCCGCGCTGGCGCCCGGGGTTCGACCAGGCGCTGCGCACGATCTTCGCGACCTACGACGATCCCGAAACCTGGCACGGCCACTGGGAGTCCGCACGCGCGGACCTGGGCGACGTGGAGCGGTTCACCTACCGCGGCCGCGCGTCCCTGGGGCATCACGCCGGCTTCCTGCGCCACATCCTGGACGTGGACAAGGCGACGCGGCTGCCCCTGCGCGCCGAGGTGCACGAGCTGCGCGACGGCCGCTGGTGGCCGTTGAGCGAGCTGCGCTACGCGGACTACAACGTGCCGCCGGCCGCGGAGCTGTTCGTGGCCGGGCCCGGTCCCGGCGGCGAGGTCATGACCGCAGACGACGAGGCGGCCCAGTGGTTCGCCCTCGGCGTGGGCCCGGCCTCGCTCCACGTGCCGGCCGTGCTGGTGCCGCAGGGCGGCCTGGAAGTGGAATGGCTGGACCCCGACGTGCCTGAATACGAAGGCATGGGATCCGGTGCGTCGGTCGTGGCCTACGGGGGCGTCGAGACCTCGACGTTCGTGCGCATGCCGCTGGGCACGGTGGTGCAGTCCCTCAGCCGCATGCCGACGCTCCCCGGCGAGGCCGCACGGCAGCCGGTGTCCGTGCGGGTCCGCGCGAAGGCGGCGCTGCCCTGGGAGGTCCGCACCCGCGGCGTGCTCGCCCGCCTGGGCGTGGCGGCGCAGGAGACGACGGTCACCGAGACGGCCACCCGGCTGGTCTTCATGCACGATGGGCGTACCGTGGCGCCCAGCACCGAGCAGTTCCCGCGGCAGTCGGTCCGCGCGGGGCAGGACGGCTACCACTTCGAGTTCGCGCGGCAGCCACTGTCGTTCATCGTGGAGCGGGTGCTGGGGAATTCCCGCCACGACGGCGCGCTGGCGGGACCCTACGTGGTGGAGTTCGCCGCCGGCGAGCGCGCCCGCGCCGACGTGTTCGAAACGCTGGTCGACGCGGAGTTCTCCAACCCGACTAGCCGCTGGGAGGACGGATTGAAGCACCTGCAGCAGGAATTCGGCGTGCATTGGCGGGTCGAGACGATGCAGCGGGAGAGCCGGCAGATCGTCCTGCGCTAGCGTGTTTGGCCGCTGGCCTTGATGCATGGTGCCGTGGGTGGTTTATATAAACCACCGGCGGCGCCATCGCGTAAAAGCAATCACACTCCCGTGACCGCGGCCGCCGCCCGCCCATGTTCCACCAGGTCGCCGACCAGGATCTGCACCCCGATCCCCAAGAGCAGCAGGCCGCCCAGGATCTCGGCGCGCGAACCCCAGGCGGCGCTCAGCACGCGGCCCAGCAGCAGCCCGGACACGGACATGGCCGCCGTGATCACGCCGATCAGCGCGACGGGCACCCAGATGGCCACATCCAGCATCGCCAGGCCCAGGCCCACGGCGAAGGCGTCGATGCTCGTGGCGATCGACAGGGCGACCAGGGCCCAGCCCCGGGACGGGTCGCGGCGGCGGGCCTCGGCCGCGGCGGCAGGCTCGGGGTGGCATCCGCCCCACACCATGCGCCCGCCCACGGCCGCCAGCAACGCGAAGGCGATCCAATGGTCCACCGCCTGCAGCAGGTCGGCCAGGCCGCGCCCGGCCAGCCACCCCAGCAGGGGCATCAAAGCCTGGAACAGGCCGAAGTGGAAGGCCAGGCGGAAGGCGGCGCGCCGCCGGCCGCTGGCGCCGGCGCCCAGGGACACGGCCGTGGCGTCCATGGCCAGGCCGACGGCGATGACGATGAGCGGGAGGATGCCCACGGCGGCTCCGGGGTCGGGGCTCGATGGCGCGACGGGTGCGGCAATAGTGCGACGGCGGGCGGGGACGCGCAAGGGCTGCGCAATGGCGAGGCTCAGGGGTCCAGGACGCGGAAGCGGGTGGGGTCGAGGGTCAGCCCGATGATCCTGCCGCGGCGGGGAAGGATCACGTTGCAGCGGTTCTCCGCATGCAGCGGCAGGTCATTCCAAGTCCGGACGTAGCGGACGGGACCGTCGCCGGTATAGAGACAGTCAAGGGGACGGGCATCGTGACGGAAGAAGGCAATCCCGTCGTCTCGTACCTTGATCGTGTCAGGGCCGCACACCATCTCCACCACCAGGGCGCCACGCTCGATGACGACCGCTCGATCAACGCTGAGCTCGATCGAGCCCCGGTAGAACGAGGACTCCGTCATGGACTCGAAGCGGGTAAGCCAGGGCGATGCGGCCTGCATCTGCCGCTCCATGTCTTTGACTGCCGATTCGCCCATGCCGGCGCGCATCATTGCGTACGTCTCCCGTTTGGCGGCGAGAAGTCGGCTGTTGTCATACAGTTCGCCGATCCGGAACGTGAATGCGCCCGCGTCCGCGGCCACGGCGGACAGGGTGTCGATCGATCGTGGCGGTTCGCGGTGGACGTCCTGGGGATAATTGCCCGGTACGGGGCCGCAGCCGCCCATGTAGACGGCGGAACCCACCGCGGCGACAACGACAAGGGAGATTCGCAAGGATGTGATCACCGTCCTACCTCGCTGGCGGCCGCATCCGATAGGCCGCGATGACGTACGGCGGGCCCTCGAGCGACGCGCCGGGTGGGCGCTGCCACGGTGCGGCACCGTCGCCTCCGTGCACGATGACGAGAACGTCCCCGGCATCGGCGAAGAGAAGGTCCGTCTCATCGTCGCCGGGGCCAAGCAGCCGGATGCGTCCGAGTCGGTCGCCCATTGGCCCGATCGCGTCGAACTCCGTGAATACGCGAGAATCGTCGCCTTGCCGCTGCCGGCTCGTGCGAATCCATACGACACCGTCCGGGCGCGGGATGATTTGCCTCACGACTGTTTCATTGTCGGCATACCGTAGCCGCAACCCGATAATCGATTGGGGATCCGTGCCGCCCCAGAGGGCGAGCAGCCTGCGTTTGTCGGCGGCCGCGCGCGGCCGATGCGGAAAATCGAACCGGACCCGCTGGACTTCCACACCCCGTGCATCGATCCAGCGAACCTCGTAGTCGTCCCAGTACGGAGCCGCGACGATGCGTCCAAGGCTATCGACCGTCCAGGGCGTCCACAAAAGGTAGAAACACTCCTCTTCCCGGGCCTCGTCCTGGTACTCGCCGACCTCGAGTAAGTGTCGGCGCAGCTGCACGGAACCGGAGCCATCGGGGAGAACAAGCGCACCGAGGGCAAGCCGCATACCGTACCCGCTGCCTGTCCAGGTGGAAACCAGGCCGACAACTTCCTGCGGCGACGACGCCGGCAGGGAAAGCACCTGCGCAGGCCATACGCCATCGGTTACGGCACCGTTGAGCCTGAACGTTCCGATCTCCAGGCCGGATACGTGATCGATGCGTTTGATCAGTCCGCCCATCTTCGAGACAACGGCGAGCGAGGAGTCGGGCAGGAAGAACACCTCGCCGGGGGCGCGGAATTCGCCGGGACCGTCGCCGGACCGGCCGAGTACGCGCAGCAGGCGACCGTCAGGAGCCATGACCTTGACGTCGGCCAATTGGCCGTCGAGAAGGTATGCGTCGCCCGACGCGTCGATCGCCACATCGCTGACGAAGCCGAGGAGGGGTGCCGTCGAATCCCCGGAGTCGATTCTCCAGAGGGGTTCCAAACCGATCTCGGATACCTCTTGCTCGGCTGAGGCCGCGAGCGGCGAAGCCGCGGATAGCGCGATCAGCGCCAACGGGCCGGCTGATACCGCACTATAGACCATTAGGGAGAGGGGGAGCGCGCTCCCCCTCCTCGCGATCCTCCCTATCCGCACGGATAGCTCGAACATCCGCCAAGCTGGCAACATTCCTGGATCTCCTGGATGTGCATGGCGCAGGCAAGGTTCCAGACCGTGCTGGTTCCATTGTAGGCCTCGGCCATGTCGCAGGCCCCGCCCCACGGGTTGATCGCCATCGAGTCGGTCTGGAACGCCGGCACCGATACGATGAGCGTGACCAGGACGATGAGTACGAACTTCTTCATGGATTCCCCTCCGAGGACATATATACCACCGGGATGCGCGGCCGGCAGATCCGGTGCGGGCTCGTACGAATCGAACGATGGGCAATCCGTCATGAGATGAGTGGCGATATCGAATCCGTATCGGCGCCTGCGTTCCCTCCCGGCCGCAGGTCACCGCCATTCTACCGCGAAGTGGGGGGGGGGGCGCAACTCCCAAATCCGATACACCCCGCTTTCCCTCTCTACCCCCGATCCTCATGATCCGGTGCAAACAACCGCCGCAGCGTCTCGAGATCCCGCTCCCGCTCCGCCCGCGACTCGGTGGACTTCAGCGTGGCCATGGACCTGCCCAGCACCTTCTTGATGAACTGCTGCAGGCTGGCCTCCACCGCGGCGGCGACCTCGTCCGACTGCTTGCGGCGCACGAAGCCCACCTGCTTGTCCTTCAGGTCCTCCAGGTAGGCCTTGAACTCGGCGACGGTGGGGCGCAGGTCCACGTCGTCCAGCCACTGCTCGAACTCGGCCAACTCCTGGGCGATGATCTGCTCGGCGTGGGGGATCTGCTTGCGGCGCGCGGCCAGGTTGCCCTGGACGATCTCGTCCAGGTCGTCCAGGCCGAAGACGAACGTGCCCTTGACCTTGGCCACGTCGGGATGGATGTCCCGGGGAACGGCGATGTCCAACAGGAACAACGGCTTGCCGCGGCGCTTGGCCACGGCGGCGGCCACCATCTCCGGCAGGATCACCGGATCGGTGGCGCCGGTGGTCGCCAGCACCACGTCGGCCTCCACCAGGGCCGCGCCCAGGTCGGCCCAGGGGCGGGTGTCCACCTTGCCGCACCCCCTGGTGGGGAACTCCCGGGGGCGGGCGAGGCCGCGGGCGGCCTCGACCGTGGCCAGGCGCTCGGCGTTGAGCGTGACGGCCAGCTCCTGGGCGCGCGCGAAGGTGCGGTTGATCACCGTCAGGTGGCCGATGTCGTGCTGCAGGAAGTGGCGCGCGGCCAGGGCGCCGGTCTCGCCGGCGCCGACGAGCACGGCGCGCTGGTCGCACAGGTGGTCGAAGAACTTCCGCGCCAGCTCCACCGCCGCGAAGGCCACGCTGACCGCGCCCTGGCTGATGTTCGTCTCGGTGCGCACCCGCTTGCCGGCGCGGAAGGCGCCCTGGAAGGCGCGCAGCAGCCCCGGGCCGGGCTCCTGGCTGGCGCGGGCCAGGCGGTAGGCGTCCTTCAGCTGGCCGGTGACCTGGGGCTCGCCGATCATCATGCTCTCCAGCCCCGCCGCGACCCGGTACAGGTGGCCGATGGCCTCGATGCCCCGCAGGTGGCGGGCGTGGTGGCTGAAGAACAGGTCGGCGTCGGCGCCCACCGTCGCCAGCGCCCCGCGCAGCATCGTGTCGATGGTGTGGCCGGGCAGGACCTCCACGTAGATCTCGGTGCGGTTGCAGGTGGAGACCGGCAGGCAGGCCACGCAGCCGGCGGTCTCGGCCAGGGCCTGCATCAGGGCCACCGCCTTCGCTTCGTCGAGGTGGGCCCGCTCGCGCACCTCCGTCGGCGCGTTGCGGTGGTTGATGGTCACCGCGAACAGGGTGGCGGGGCGGGTCATTCGGCGCCCCCGCCGCCGGGGCGCGGTCGGGCGCCGTCGTGCGCCGGGGCCAGGGGCCACATCAGCGACACCTCGCGGGGCTGCTGCTGCCGGAAGTCGTGGAAGCTGGGCACGAAATGCTGCACCACGCCCATGGCGACGATCACCACGACGTAGGCCGCCACCGCCAGCACGTTCATGCGCCTGCCCCGCCAGCCCAGCAGGCGGTAGCCCGCCAGGCCCGCCGCGTAGCCCAGCAGGATCACCCAGGAGACGAGGATCTTGGGATCCCAAGGGGAAAGCTCGGCCGCCAGCGCCGGGTCGACGCGGTCGGCGAGGTTGTACATCCACAGGTGCCCCAGCGAGAGGGACAGGAACAGCAGGGGCACGCCCAGCTCCACCGCGCCCACGCTCATGCGCTCGAGCACGTCCAACGACGGCAGGCGCCGGAACAGCAGGCCGAACTGGCGGCGGCCCAGCTGCCGGGCCAGCACCAGGTAGAGGACGGCGTAGAGGAAGCTCACCGTCAGCGCCGTGTAGGCCAGCAGCACCAGCACCACGTGGCCGGCGAAGCCCGGGTCGTGCAGCAGGGGGCTGGCGTCGGGCACGGTCACGCTGAAGGCGCTGGCGATGAACTGCAGCAGGAACGCCAGCCCCGTGATCATGAACCCGGTCTGCTTCACCCGGCGCCGCCGCTCGATGTACAGGTAGGTGACGAGCAGCGCCACGGCCAGTCCCGACGCGAACTCCAGGCCCGAGCCCAGGGGCAGGCGCCCGTAGAGCTGCGCCTTGGCCGCCAGGGCGCCCAGATGCAGCAGCACCACGGCAGCGGTCAGCCGCGAGGCCACCCGGCGGGGCAGGGGGTTGTCCGAACGGAAGATCCAGATGTAGAACACCCAGACCACCAGGTACAGCAAGGGCAGCAGCACGTTCCCCACGGAGACGACCAGGTTCATCACATGGCCTCCAGCGAGGCTCGGCCCCCGGCCGCGGCCAGGTGGGCCACGACCCGGTCGGCGACGGCCTCGGCTTCCTTGCAGCAGGAGTTCACCGATATGCCCCGGTACGAGGCGCCGGTCAGGAACAGCCCCGGGTGCCTGGCCAGTTCGCGGTCCAGGGCCGCCAGGCGGGCCAGGTGGCCCGGCACGTACTGGGCGATGGCCCGCTGGTGGCGGATGATGCGCACCATCTCCGGCGTGCCCTTGATGCCCAGCAGGGGGCGCAGTTCCGACAGGGTGACGCCGACCAGGGCCTCGTCGTCCAGCTCCAGGACGCCCGGGTTGTCGGCGCCGCCGGCCATGCAGGTCAGCAGCACCCGGCCTTCGGGCGCCCGCCGGGCGAAGATGCTGCTGGTCCACAGCACCCCCAGCAGCTCGCGCTGCTCGCGGCTGGGGATCAGCAGGCCGAAGCCCTGCAGGTCGTGCTTCACCGCGGCGCGGTCGAAGCCCAGGGCGATCACCGCCATGGGGGCGAAGGGGATGCGCACCAGGTTCTCGTGCAGCACCGGCGAGACCTCGCGCAGCTGCACCGCCGCCGCGTGGGCCGGGGCGGCGTCGATCACCGCGTCGTACGGGCCCCGGTCGAAGTCGTGGCCGGCCACGTGCCAGGCGCCGCCGGCGAAGGTGACCCGGGACACGGCGGCGCCGGTGCGCAGCTCGGCCCGCGGGTCGGTGGCCAGGGCGTGCACCAGGCCGTCGATGAGCTGCCCCATGCCCCTGTTGAAGGAGGTGAGCACGCCGCTGGGGCCGGCGTCGGTGCCGGCCTTGCCCTCGCGCCTGCGCCGCCGGGCCAGGGCGGCCATCGCCTTGAACAGGCCGCCGTGGTCCCGCTCCAGTTCGACCATGCGGGGGAACGCCGCGGCCAGGCTCAGCTTGCGCGAGTTGCCCCCGAACACGCCCTTGACCATGGGGTCGAGCATGATCTCGGCGAAGGCGGCGCCCAGGCGGCGGCGGCCGAAGGCGTCGACGGTCTCGTCGGTGGCCGGGTCCTCGGCGGCCCGGCCCAGGTCCTTGCGCGGCGGCACCAGCAGCTCGCCCGCCAGGCGCAGCTTGGCGCCCGTGGGCATCAGCTTCGACTTCAGGAAGGCCTTGGGCGACGTGGGGATCTCCTGCAGCCGGCCGTCGATCAGCAGGAAGCGGTGCCGGGTGGCGTCGCTGCTGGGCAGCAGCTCGCCGTCCAGGCCCAGGCGACAGACGAGGCGCAGCGTCGCCGGCTCGCTGTTGAGGAACCCGTTGGGGCCCCATTCCAGCTGCCAGGGGCCTTCGCGCAGGGTCTGCAGGTTGCCGCCGGGGTCGGTGCCCTTCTCGAACACGGTCACGCGCAGGTCCAGGCCCGCGGCCGCGGCCCGGTCCAGGAGGTTCACGGCGGCGGCCAGGCCGGCGACGCCGCCGGCGACGACGGCCACGCGGCGGGGTGCGCGCTCAGCCATGGGCCGCCACCTCCTCTCCGAAGGCCCGGTCGGCCAGGTCGGCCGCCATGGAGCGCAGCCAGGTCTCGTCCAGGTTCAGGGCGGCGCCCCGCTGGTAGCGCTCGATGCCCGCCTTCTCGGCGTCCTCGCGCAGCTCGATGTCCAGCTCCATCAGGGTCTCGATGTGCTCGCAGGTGAAGCTCACCGGCTGCACGTGCAGCTGCCGGCACCCGGCCGCGGCCAGTCGCTTTACCTCCGCGACGATCTCCGGGCCCAGCCACTTGATGGGGCCCACGCGGCTCTGGAAGGCGAGCAGGGGGCGGTCGCCGCCGGGCAGGCGGGCCAGCCAGTCGCCGTAGCCCAGGGCCGCCAGGCGCCCGCCGGCCTGGGCGTGGACCGCGTCCACGGTGGCGGTGGTCTGGGTGAGGTAGGGATCGCCGCCGTCGATCATCTTCTGCGGCAGCGAGTGGGCCACGTAGACCAGGGCGCAGGCGGCGGGGTCGGCGCCGGACTCGGCCCAGGCGGTCAGGGTGGCGATCACCGGCGCGGCCAGGGCGGCGATGAAGCCCGGCTGCAGGTGCCACTCGGGCACCACGTGCACCGGGCGGCCCGGCGCGATCCGCCTGAGCCCCTCGAGCACGAAGCCCAGGGTGGCGCCGTTGGTCGCGCAGGAGTACTGCGGGTACATGGGCACCACCAGGTACTGCTCGGCGCCCTTGGCCTCGAGCTCGGTGAACGTGGCCTCGGGGTAGGGATGCCAGTAGCGCATGGCCATGCCCGGCACCGTCGGCAGCCCCCGCTCGCCGAGGCGCCGGGCCAGGTCCTCGGCCTGGCGCAGGGTGGTGCCCAGCTGGGGGGTGCACCCGTCGGGGCTGATGGCCAGGTAGCGCTTGCGCACGTTCGGGGTGCGCACCTTGGCGATGAACCGCCCCAGCAGCGGCCCGAACGGCTTGCGCAGCGGGAAGATCATGGCGTCGCCGAAGAGGTTCAGCAAAAACGGCTCGACGGCCGCCGGGCCGTCGGGCCCGCCCATGCCGCACAGCACCAGGCCGGTGGTGCGGGCCGGGTCGAGCCGATCCTTCGGGTACGGGCAAGGCTGCTGCGTCAAGGGCGCCTCCCTAGACGGTCCTGGAGAACAGGGGCTTGCCGGTGTCCTGGGCCAGGTAGGCGTCCAGGATCATCGCCACGTTGCGCACGAAGTAGCGCCCCTTTGCGGTGATGCGCAGGCCGAAATCGTCGCGCGTGACCAGGCCGTCCGCGATCAGCGGCGGCAGCTGCTCCAGGCTGTCGGCGAAGAGCCGGTCGGCGCGCTCGCCCCAGCCCGCCACCGTCAGCTCCCAGGGCAGCTCGAGGTTGCACATGAGGTTCAGGATGGCCAGGCGCCGCAGCTTGTCGTCGTCGCTCAGCTTGTGGCCCTTGACGATGGGCAGGCCGCCTGCGTCCACCAGCTGCGACCAGCCGTCGATGGTGGCGTCGTTCTGCACGAAGCGGTCGCAGACGTCGCCGATGCCGCTCATGCCGAAGGCCAGCATGTGGGGCGCGGGCTTGGTCGCGTAGCCCATGAAGTTGCGGTGAAGCGCACGGTCCCGCAGCGCCACCGACAGCTCGTCATCCTGCTTGGCGAAGTGGTCGATGCCGATCCACGCGTAGCCGCCCTCGCGGAAGCGGTCCACCGTCAGCTGGAAGAGGGCGAACTTCTCGTACCCCTGGAGCATGATGGTGGTGTCGACCTTCTCCTGGTTGGGCCGCACCCAGGGCACGTGGGCGTAGCTGAAGCAGGCCACGCGGTCGGGCGCGAGGCCGATGACCTCGTCCAGCGTCTCGCCGAAGCTCTCGCGGGTCTGGCCGGGCAGGCCGTACACCAGGTCGATGTTCACGCCGGGGAAGCCCGCCTCGCGGCAGCCGTGGTAGACTTCCAGGGTCTTGTCCCGGGACTGGCGGCGGCCGATGGCCTGCTGCACCCGGGGCTCGAAGTCCTGCACGCCCAGGCTGATGCGGTTGAAGCCGGCCTCCCGGAGGAACCGCGCCTGCTCGGGCGAACCGATGCGCGGGTCGATCTCCAGGGAGACCTCGGCACCGGGGGCGATGGCGAACGCGGCGCGGAACATGGCCAGCACCCGCTCGATCTGGTCGTTCTTCAGGTAGTTGGGGGTGCCGCCGCCCCAATGGAATTGCACCACGCGGCGGCCGCTGCCGATCACGTCGACGACCCGGCCCAGCTCGGTCTCCAGGCGGTCCAGGTAGGCGGTGACCTCGTCCTTGTCCCTGGTCACCAGCATGTTGCAGCCGCAGTAGTGGCAGGCCTTGGCGCAGAAGGGGACGTGCAGGTAGACGGCCAGCTCGTCGTCGGGACGGCCCTTCAGCTCGTCCAGGGCCTCGCGGTACTCGGCCTCGCCGAAGGCCTGCTTCCAGGCCGGCACCGTGGGGTAGCTGGTGTAGCGGGGCCCGGGCTTGTTGTACTTCGCCACGAACTCCGGGCTGATGGGGACGCCGATCGGTTCGGCCATGCGTCTCTCCTTCATCTATCGACGAAAGCCCTGGACGGTCTCGACCAGGGTCTCGACGGCGGCGATCGGCGTGGGCGGCGTGATGCCGTGCCCCAGGTTGAAGACGTGGCCCTTGGCACGCTTGCCGGCCTCGCAGATCTTCAACGCACGCCTGCGGATCTCGTCGTGCGGGCCGAAGAGGGCCAGCGGATCCAGGTTGCCCTGCACCGCGAAGCCCTCCAGGTGCGGCAGGGAGCGGGCCATGTCCATGGTCCAGTCCAGGCCCAGCGCCTCCACGTCCAAGGTGGTGACGAGATCCAGGTAGGGCGCGCTGCCCTTCAGGAAATAGATGCGCGGGACGCCGGTGTCCGCCAGGCCGTCCATGATGCGCCTGACGCAGGGCAGGACCACCGCCGCGTAGTCCACCGGGTGCAGGATCCCGCCCCAGGTGTCGAAGAGCTGCACCGCGTCCACGCCCGCCTCGACCTGCATGCGCAGGTAGGCCAGGGTCTGGTCGGTGAGCTTGTCCATCAGCTTCCGCAGCAGGTCGGGCCGGCCGTAGAGCATGGTCTTGAGGGTGGCGAAGTCCTTGGACCCGCCGCCCTCGATCAGGTACGTGGCCAGGGTGAACGGGCTGCCGGCGAAGCCGATCAGCGGCGTGGTGTCGCCCAGGCCCTCTTTCATCAGCGCGATGGCCTCGGCCACGAAGCCGGTGCCCTCGCGGGGCTCGTAGGTGCGCAGGGCGTCGATCTCCGCCTCGGTGCGCACCGGCCGTTCCAGCTTCGGCCCGCCCTGGCTGAAATCGAAGGCCGCGCCCATGGCCTCCAGCGGCGTCAGGATGTCGCTGAACATGATCGCCGCATCGAAGCCGAACCGCCGGATGGGCTGCAGCGTGACTTCGCAGGCGGCCTCCGGCGTGCGGCACAACTCGTTGAAAGAGTACCGCTTGCGGACCTCCTGGTACTCGGGCAGGTAGCGGCCGGCCTGGCGCATGACCCAGATGGGGGTGCGCTCGCAGGGCTCGCCCCGCAGGTTCTTCAGGAAGATGCTGTCCTTGACGCTCATGCGGTTCAGCTCCAGCTCCGGAAGACGTCCGCCACGGCGGCACTGGTGGTGTCGATGTCCTCGTCGCGGTGGGCCGCGCTGACGAAGCCCACTTCCCAGCCCGACGGCGCCAGGTAGACGCCGCGCTCGATCAGGCCCCGGTGCAGGCGGCCGTAGATCTCCATCTTCGACCCGTCCACGGCCTCGACGGCGCGGGGGGCCTCGGTCTGGAACACGGTCCAGAACAGGGAGCCCACCCGCTGCACGGTGGCGGTGACGCCGGCGTCCGTGGCGGCCCTGGTCAGGCCGGCCTGCAGACGCGCGCCCTTGCGCTCGAGGTCCTCGTAGAAGCCGGGCCGGCCGGTCTTCTGCAGGGTGACCAGGCCCGCGGCCATGGCGACCGGGTTGCCGCTGAGGGTTCCGGCCTGGTACACCCCGCCCAGGGGCGAGACGTGGGCCATGATGTCGCCGCGGGTGGCGTAGGCGCCGACGGGGAAGCCGCCGCCGATGATCTTGCCGTAGGTGCCCAGGTCCGGGGTGATGCCCAGGACCGGCGCCGCGCCCGCCGGGCCCACGCGGAAGCCGGTGATGACCTCGTCGAAGATCAGCAGCGCGCCGTGCTTCGCCGTCAGGTCGCGGCAGGCCTTGAGGAACTCCGCGCGCTGCACCAGCAGGCCGCTGTTGGCGGGCACGGGCTCGATGATCAGGGCGGCCACCTCGTCGCCGCGGGCGGCGAAGAAGTCCGCGAGCTTCTGCGTGTCGTCCAGGGGCAGCACCGCCGTGGTGTCGGTGAAGCCCTTGGGCACGCCGGCGCTGCTGGGGGTGCCGAAGGTCATCAGGCCGCTGCCCGCCTCGACCAGCAGGCTGTCGACGTGGCCGTGGTAGCAGCCGCTGAACTTGACCGTCACGTCGCGGCCGGTGAAGCCGCGGGCCAGGCGGATGGCGCTCATCACGGCCTCGGTGCCGCTGCTCGTGAAGCGCACCTGGTCGAAGTGGGGCATGCGCGCGAGGAACGCCTCCGCCAGCCGCACCTCGCGGCGGCTGGGGGCGCCGAAGCTGGCGCCTTCGTCCATGGCCTCGCGGGCGGCGGCGTGCACGTCCGGGTCGGCGTGGCCCAGGATCAGGGGGCCCCAGCTGAGGCACCAGTCGATGTAGCTGCGTCCGTCCTCGTCGGTGAAGCGGCAGCCCTGGGCCGACTTGAAGAACAGGGGATCGCCGGGCACGGACTTGAACGACCGCACCGGGCTGTTCACGCCCCCGGGCATCACCTTGCGGGCCCGATCCCACCAGCTCGCGTTGCTCATCTCAGATCCAGCCCTTCTGCAGGGCTTCGCGCCCGTGGTAGGTGATGATCAGGTCGCTGCCGGCGCGGCGCATCGCCAGCAGGTTCTCCCGCACGATGGCGGCCTCGTCCACCAGCCCGGCCTTGGCGGCGTTCTTCACCAGGGAATACTCGCCGCTGACGTTGTAGCAGACCACCGGGCAGAGGACCTCGTCCCTGACCCGGCGGATGATGTCCAGGTAGGCGAGCGCCGGCTTGACCATCACCATGTCCGCGCCCTCCTGCAGGTCCAGCAGGGTCTCGAGCACCGCCTCGCGGCCGTTGCGCGGGTCCATCTGGTAGCTCTTGCGGTCGCCCTGGGGCGCGCTGCTGCAGGCGTCGCGGAAGGGCCCGTAGTAGGCGCTGGCGTACTTGGCGCTGTAGGCCAGGATGGAGGTGTTGACGAAGCCCTCGTCGTCCAGCAGCTCGCGGATGGCGCCGACCCGGCCGTCCATCATGTCGCTGGGGCTGACGATGTCGGCGCCGGCCCTGGCGTGCGCCAAGGCCATCTTCGCCAGCTGCCCCACCGAGGGGTCGTTGACGATGACGCCGTCCTTGAGGAAGCCGCAGTGGCCGTGGTCGGTGTAGGCGCACAGGCAGACGTCGGTGACAGTGATGATGTCGGCGCCGAACCTCTCCTTCAGCTTGCGCAGGGCCACGTTCACCACGCCGTCGTCGGCGACGGCGGCGGTGCCGTGGGCGTCCTTGTGCTCGGGAATGCCGAACAGCAGGTGGGTCTTCAGGCCCAGTTCGAGGTCGCCCGCGACCTCGTCCACCAGGGTGTCGGCAGAGACGTGGTAGACGCCCGGCATGGCGCCGATCTCGTGGCGCACGCCCTTGCCCTCGACCACGAAGTGGGGGGTGATCAGGCGGCGCGCCGACACGTCGGTCTCGGCGACCAGGTCGCGCATGACGGGGTTGACGCGCAGGCGGCGGGGCCGGTCCAGCAGGTTCATGATCCGCTCCTCGGGTCGGCGGGTGCAGGGATCGGGTCCAGGCCCGCGGCCAGGACCATCGCTTCCAGGTCGGGCGCGGCGGCCAACGCCACGGAAAAGCCCGCGGCGCGGGCGGCCCGGGCGGTGGTCTCGCCGATGGCCACGCAGTCCGGTCGCGCGTCCCAGGCGCCGGTAAAGGCGCCCACGGCGGACGGGCTGGCGAAGAACACGATGTCACGGGCGGCCGGCCCGTCGGCCGGCAGCTCGGCCGGGGGCACGGCCTCGGTCTCGTACAGGGCCACCTCGTCCACGACGAAGCCGGCCCTTTCGAAGCCGGCCCGCGGCTCGGCCAGCCGCCGGGACGAGCCCGGCAGCAGGATGCGCGCCGGCGCAGCGACCCGCGCGCTGAAGGCGACCGCCAGTTCGGCCCCGTCGCGGGTCGCCAGGCCCAGGT
>JACZKN010000230.1 GCA_014859985.1 Candidatus Krumholzibacteriia bacterium
GCCGCCGGCGGCGGACCGGCGCCGGCCGCCGATCCGGCCTCGATCCTGGCCCAGCTGCCGGGTGCCCCCGGCCCCGCAGCGGTCACCTGGGCCCTGTGGGACGGCAACCTGCCCTGGTACCCGTTGCCCGTGTCCGCTGGCCCGCAGGCCGGCGCACCGGTATCTTCATGGGGAGAACCGGGTTTACCGGCGTTTGGGCGTGCGCACATCCTCGAGGTCCACACCGCCGGGACCTGGCAGCTGTGGCGGCTCGAGCGCACGGGAATCGACACCTGGACCGGCGATCTCGCCGCGTCCGGCCGGCAGGAGACCGCCCCGGACCACGAGTGAGCATGCGCGACGAGCACCGCCCCCACGCCACCACGACCCGGGCCCAGGCCGCTTTCCGGCAGGGCGGTGGGCGCCGCCTGCTGGGGGCCGCCGCCGCCGCCGTGGCCATCCTCGCGCTCCTGGTGCTGCTGGGGCCGGACGAGGAGCAGGTCAAGCGCCGTTTCGAGTACTACGGAGCGCCGGGTGAGCTGCGCATCATGCCCGAGATCTCCATCGACGACGGCAGCGACGCCGTGCACCAGATCCCCAAGTCCCTGCTGCAGCCGCCGCCGCCGGCGGAGATCATCGTCGAGCCCGAGGACGACGACCGCGACGCCCAGGAGACGGTGGCCAAGCCCCGGGACGGTACGCCGAGCGAGCGCCTGCCCGACGAACTGGTCGCCGACGCAGAACATGCCAGCGAGGCCCAGGTCGAACTGGCCCTGCCCCAGCAACGCAATCCGGACTGGTTCATCCTGCACCAGGTGAGGCCCGAGTACCCGGTCGATGCCAGCGACACCGAGCGGCGCCTGCCGCTGGTGTTCGTGCAGGCGGCCATCTTCGTGGGCCCGGACGGGCGGGTGCAGGAATCGATGGTGACCGCCACCAACGGCGGACCGGCCTACAGCCGGGTGGTGCTGGCCGCTTTGGACGCGTGGGTCTTCGGTTGGCGCGTGGATCCGGGTGCCGGCCGCTGGATCGAGATGACCTGGAACTTCCGCAGCCCCTACTTCACTCCCGGGCCGAGCCGCCTGCGCTGACCGTGTCGGCCGCCGCCGCACCCTCCACCAGCGCCCAGGCCTCGCTGAAGAGCCCGGCCGGGAAGGGCACGATCTGCCCGTCGCGCACCGTGCGCACCGAGCGCGCGAAGGGTTCGGGGCCTTCGGTGTCCACGTCGCGGCTGCTGAGGCGCCGCTGCAGGGCCGCCGTCAGGGCGGTCCGGTCGGCCGCCCCGCCCCGGTCCATGGCATCGAGCAGCATGCGGGCCGCCTGGTACGTCCTGAGCGCCAGGTCCGTCGCCTCCCGGGGATAGTTCTCCGCCGGCCAGGCCGCGTTGAACTCGGCGGTCCAGGCCGGCGGGAACAGGGCCAGGTCGTCCGGGAAGGTCAGGCCCTCCAGCCCGGCGCCGGTGCGCTCGATCAGCCGCTCGCTGTTGAAGTTGCTCAGGCCCAGGACCAGGGCGCCCAGCCGGTGGAAGTCCAGCTGCGGACCCAGCAGCGCCATCTGGTCCACCGACACCGGCACGAAGACCACTTCCGGGCGCTGCGCGCGCACGGCGACGATGGGGTCGCGGAAGTCGGTGGCGCGCTCCGCGAAGGGCTCGACCGCGACGACCACACCGCCCCGGGCCTCCACCTCGCTGCGGAAGAGTTCGGCGTGACGCTCGCCTTCGGGGTTGTCCGGGTAGAGGACGGCGAAGCGCCGCTTCAGCAGGACGCGCGTCGCCAATTCGGCCAGGACCTTCGCCTCGTAGACGCCCGTCAGGTTGGTCTGGAACACCCCCGTCCCCAGTTCCCAGATGCGGTCGCTGGTGGCCGTCGGCGAGATCATGGGCACGCCCCCGTGGTCGGCCACCAGGGCCACCGCGGCGGTGGCCGCGCTGGTCAGGGCCCCCACCAGGGCGATGCAGCCCTCCTCGTTGATCAGGCGCCGTGCGGCCAGGGCAGCGGGCACCGGATCGCCGCCCGAGTCATCGACCAGCACCTCGCGGCGCCGGCCGGTCTCCCGCTCGGCGGCGGCCGCCGCCATCAGCACGGCGTCCACGCAGGCGTTGCCCAGGACGGCGTAGCGTCCGGTCAAGGGGAAGACCACCCCCACCAGGTCGGCGCGCACCGCCGCCGGCCCGGGG
>JACZKN010000231.1 GCA_014859985.1 Candidatus Krumholzibacteriia bacterium
GGCGCGTGGAGGCTGCCGCCGGCCGGCGGCTGCTGCAGGTCGCCATGGCAGCCGGCGCAGAGCTCCGGCCCCGGGGCCGTCAGCAGGCCCGCCACCGGGGACTCGTGGGGCTCATGGCAGGTCAGGCACCGGCCCGTGGCCGCCACGTCGTGGGAGTGCTCCTGGGCGATCTCCAGGCGCACGTTGCGGTGGCAGTCCAGGCAGAGGTCGCCCGCCGGGGCGGTCAGCAGGCCGGCCTGGGCCGCGCTGTGGGGGTCGTGGCAGCGGCTGCAGTCCTGCTTGACCGCCGGGGCATGGGTAAAGACCCCGTCCGTGCCGCTGAGCACCCCGTCGTGGCAGCCCAGGCACAGCTCGGCCTCGCCCTGCGCCAGCAGGGAGGTCCGGGCGCCGCCGTGGGGCTGATGGCAGTCCGAGCAGGCGCCGTCGGCCAGCGCCTGGTGGCGGACCGGGCGCGTGAAGGCCGCGGCTTCGTGGCATTCCAGGCAGACGGCGGTCTGGTCCCGGGTCAGCATGCCCGGGTGGGAACTGCCGTGGGGCGCATGGCAGGCCAGGCAGTCGGCATCGGCGGCCGGCGCGTGGGGGACGGCGTGCTCGTCCACGTCGTGGCAGGCGAGGCAGAGGGCGCCGGATTCGCCGGCCAGGTCCAGGGTCCCGTCCGCCGCCTCGACGTGGCAGGAGGCGCAATCGCCGTCGACGACCGGCTGGTGCTGGATCGCGTGGACCAGCTTGTCGGCGTCCGAGCTGTGGGGATCGTGGCACGAGACGCAGGCGGAGAGCTGCCCGGGCACGCCCGGATGCGCCCGTGCCAGCTTCTTCGCGTCGGTGTGGCAGCCCAGGCACAGGGCGTCCGGTTCGGCCTTCAGCAGGCCGGCCACCGTGCCGGCGTGGGGCTCGTGGCAGGCCGCGCAGTCGCCGTCCCGCACGGGCTTGTGCACCCGCTGGCGGGTGAACGGCCCGCGGTCGTGGCAGGCGTAGCAGGACTCGGCACCCTTGCCCGCCAGCAGCGCCGGCTCGCCGGAGCCGTGGGGATCGTGGCAGCCCACGCAGCCCGGATCCTTGAGCGGCGCGTGGCGCACGGGCTGTTCCATCACCGGTTCGAGTTCCTTGTGGCACTCGAAGCACAGCTGGTTGCCCTGCATCTTGAGCACCAGCTGGCCGATGATCCCGTGCCGCTGGTGGCAGCCCTCGCAGTCGCCCTTGGCGAACGGTGCGTGGGCGTGGCGGCGTCCGGCTTCCTGCTTGACGTCGGCATGGCACTCGACGCAGCTCTTGGGCTTGAAGGGTGCGGCCGCGGCCGGGGCGGCGGCCAGGATGCCCGCAGCCAGCAGGACCGCCAGGACCGGCGGGCAGGGGCGGCGGGTGGCGGCGCGGCGAAGGATCTCGGGACGGGTCATCGCTATGTCTCCTCGGCTCGGTCGTCCGTGCTGCCGGATGTTCAGGGTGCGGGCTGGGTGGCCGGGGCCGGTTCCGCTTTCTCGAGGCTCCGCTCCCGCGTCGCGACGACGTCGGCGGTCACCTTCGCCACCTCATCGACGGCGCCGGGCAGGATCTCCACGGTGGAGGCGGCCTCCAGGCGCGCCAGCACGTCGGCCATGTGCTCCTGGGTGGCCCGGGCCTGCATCATCGTCAGGATCTCGTTGCGGCACTGCTCGAGGGGGCGTGGCACCACCTGTTCGATCTCCGCGACCCGGGCCACTACCCAGGCGCCGGGCACGCCGTACGGCTCGGGGATCAGCCCCACCTCGACGGCGGCGGCATCGAGCCCCACCTGCTGCGGCAGGAAGAAATCGGTGGGAAACGGCGGCGGTCCGTCGACCACGTCGGGCATGTTCCGGGCCAGCCAGGAGAGCTTGGCCCCCTGCAGGGCCTTGTCGCGCAGGCTCCGCGCGGCCTGCTCGTTGGTCAGCTTGACGCTCTCCATGCGGATCCGCACCGGCGGCGTGACCGCCGCCAGGTTGGCCGCGTAGAACGCGCGCACTGCCTGGTCGTCGGGGGCGAACTCGAACCGCACGAGGACGCTCGTGGCCTCCTCGAGCATCAGGCCGCGTTCGACGGACGCGGCGTAACGGGCCATGTCCGGCCGCCGGTCCAGGCCCAGCCGCCTGGCCTCGCGGTACAGCAGACGCTCGTGCAGGGTGTCCCAGAAGATCTTGTCGCGGCGCTCGGCGGCGTCGGGTTTGCCCTCCAGGCCGTGGAAGGCGACGAAGCGGATCTCGCGGGTCAGGTCGGCCACGCTGATGCTGCTGCCGTCCAGCCGGGCGATCACCTGGTCGCTGTCGCGCAGGGCGGCCAGCACGCCCGCGTCGGCGGAGGCGTAGTCGAGGCTGGCCAGCAGGAGCGTGTCCACCTGCACGCCGTGGTTGCGGCGCAACTCGTCGAGGTAGGACTCGACCCGGAGCTGGCGCAGGCCGACCCAGGCGGCCTGGTCCAGCTCGCCCCGGGGCACCAGGGCGGCCACCGAATCGAGCAGGGCGCGCACGAAGCGGTTGCGCAGGGCCTCGGCCTTGGGGTTGCGCACCGAGAAGCGCTGGTCCAGCCCCATGCGGTAGCCTTCCTGGACCACCAGCTGGTTCTGGATCAGGCGGCGCAGGACGCGATCGGGGGCGGGCGCCTCGAGCCGCAGGTCGGTCGGCGCGTTGGCGAGCATCACGCCGAGCTCCATGGTCAGTTCCGTGGTGGTCAAGGTGTCGCCGTTGACCACGGCCAGGGCCACCGGGCCGGCCGCCGCCAAGGCAGGCAGAACGAGCAGGGCGGCGGAGACGGCGGCGGCGACGCGGGTGCGCCGGTACGTGGGCATCATCGGTCCTCCAGGTTGCTTGCGAAAGTCTGCCAGAGCGTACGGGCCGCGCCGGCGAGGCCGGCCAGCAGGGATCGGTCGGTGCGCAGGCCGAACCAGCCGACCTGCGTGCCGTGGTCGCGATGGCTCACGTAGCCGGCATCCAGCACCCCGGTCCGCGGATCGACGAGGCGCAGGGCGAGCTCGTATTCCTCGGGCCCCGCGGGGGCGACGGCGTCGCCGGACTCGGCGGGCCCGGCGCTGCCGCCGGGCTCGCTGTAGACCATGATCTCGGGCACGGCGAGCAGGGACTCGCCCAGGAC
>JACZKN010000232.1 GCA_014859985.1 Candidatus Krumholzibacteriia bacterium
CGTCTCGTCCGCCCAGGCGTGGTCGACCAGCCCGCGCACCCGCCGCCCCGCCAGGTCGTGGACCGTCACCCGCACCGGCGAGGCCCGCGGCAGCCGCCACGCGACCGTGGTCGCCCCGGAGGCGGGGTTCGGGTGCAACCCGAGACGAGGGCCCGCGGCCTGCCCATCGGCGGCGTCCATGCCCACCCCCGACAGGGTGCAGGCCTGCCCCATGCGGTCCAGCAGCAGCTGCCGGTCCGCCTCGTCCACCAGGCCGCTGAAGTCGAGATCCCCGCGCGGGTCACCCGTGCCCAGCAGGGTGTCGAACAACTCCCGGTCCACCGGCGTGACCGAGCCGTTGCCTTCGAGGTCGACGCCGGCCAGGGGCACCGAATGCTCGAGCAAGAACGGCGCGGGCGCACCCCAGCTGTGGGCGAGGATCGCGATGCCCCCGTGCACGGCGCCGCCGGTGGCCAGCCGGAAGGTCGCGGTGCCGTGGCTGTCGGTCCACCGCCGCACGGTGTCGCGCCAGGTGAAGCAGAAGTTCACCGTGTCCATGACCCCGGGGGCCGTGAAGTCGAGCACGACCGGCAGGCCCTCGACCGGGTACCGGATCGCGTTGTAGACGTCGACCGTCGAAGCGAGGTCGCCCAGGGGGGCTGCGCGCAGCCGGGCCACGGCGAAGGCGGGACCGAAGGGGTCGTCGGCGGCGAGCCGCAGGCCGTCGGCGTTCCAGGCCGCCACCAGGTGGGCCGACGGCAGGGCACCGCTGCCGCCGGCGATGGACGGCCGCTGGATGAGGCCGTAGGTGGGGGTGTCCGAGACGGCCTGCCCGCGCCAGCCGTCCAGGAACTCCGTGGCCAGCAGCACGGGGTCGTCGGGATCGGCGGTCGCGAACACGACGTGGACCGCGTTCTCGTAGCCCACGGTCATGGCCATGGCGCGCACGTCCGTCCGGTCCGGCAGGATCGGCGCCACCGTCCATACGCCGGCGGTGCGTACGGCGTGGAGCAGCCGGCCGTCGTCCAGGATCACCAGGCGGGGCCGGCCGTCCCCGTCCACGGCCAGGGAGACGGAGGTCGGGCCCGTGCCGGTGAGCACCGTCTCCTGGGGCGTGGCCGGTCCGGCGCAGTAGCGGACGTCGCGCCCCCGGATCCAGGCCACGTGGACGGCGTCCAGCCCGTCGCTGGCCACGCTCGCCTCCTGGAGCAGCGGCTCGCCCGGGCCGGAGGAATCCAGCGTGGACGTCAGCCAGCCGATCTCCGTGCGGCGGGCGTAGCGCAGGACCCTGGTGTTGGCCACCGACCCGTCGACGTAGACGACGACCGGGTACCGCTCCTGCACGAAGCCGACGTCGCAGTACCAGCCGATCCCCGCGCCGGTGATCACCCACTCGGAGGACCACGTTCCGCCCAGGCCGCGGTGGGCGTAGCGCAGGCCGTAGCCGCCGACCTGGGCCTGGAAGCAGGCGTGGATCCCGCCGGTCCGGTCCGCCACGGCGGCGATCGGGCCGGCGTTGGCCGCGGTGACCACGATCTCCTCGTAGACCGGACCGCCCTCGGTGGTGCTGAACCGTACCGCCGTCCCGTCGGACCAGACCACGCCCTGCAGGGGCATGAGCCAATCCTCGGCCCAGACCGCCGCCGGCCAGGGCCAGGTCAGGGACGAGATCTCGGTCGCCCGGAAAAAGATGTCGGCGCGGGCGGCGGGCGGGTTGACGAGCAGCAGCGCGGACAGGAAAGGCAGGAGGTGGCGGATACGGCACATGGCGACCCCTTCCCCCGTTGAGGCCTTCTTGCGCCGGTTGATTGTGCGTCATCAACGGGGACGATGTCAAGGGGGGCGCCGGTGTCTCCCGCGCCTACCCGAACTCCTGCGCCAGGTCCTGGTCCAGCACGTACAGGCAGACCTCGCGCGCGGAGGACTCGTTGTACTCGAAGCGGTCGACGAGATTCCTGATCAGGTACGTCACATCGCTGCGGATGCGCCGGTCGTAGGTGCGGAACTCGTCGGTGCCGTAGTCCTTCAGGGCGCGCCGGAAGTTGGCGTTCTTCAGGAACGGCGCGAGCACCTGCTCTTTCAGGCTGTACACGTAGCGCTTGTGCAGTTCCTTGAACAGCGTGGTGTCGGCGATGCGCCGGCCCTCGACCATCATCTCCTGGGTCAGGGTCTGCGAGGTGTACTCGCGCTGGGTCTCGGCGCGGAACTCCCGGCGTCGTCCGTCCCTGGTGTCGGCCCCGAGCAGATGCTCCTCGATGCCGGCCAGCAGCGCCTCGGTGATCTCCAGGCGGTCGCCGGTGTAGCTGCAGGTGGCGGTGGTGCCGGGCTCGTAGTTCAGGGCGAACAGGTAGTTCTGGATGTCGCGGGCGATCTGGTCCTCGTTGTAGTAGTACAGCGACTCCTTCACCTCCTGCAGCGTCTGGTAGTTGTACATGCGGCGCAGGGAGTCCAGGAACCCGTCGGGGACCTGCTTGGCCAGGTCGGGCCGGGTGTGCGTGAAGAAGCGCACCAGGGTGTCCATGGTGATCATCTGGCCGTCGCGCCCGAAGGTCGTGATCAGGTCGTGGAAGATGTCCAGGGCGTCGCGGCCGCTGAAGCCCTTGTCGCCCTCGGTCTCGGCCTCGGCGATGATGCGGCGGCGGCGGGCGGCGGTGAAGTTGCGCCGGTCGTCCTCGTCGAGCCAGGTCGGGATCCTGCCGGTGTAGATGGTCATCTTCAGGAGCAGCAGGTTCGCGTCGCAGTAGATCTCGTACTTGGCCGGGTCGCCGATCCACTCCTTCATGGCCGGCGACTGGGCGTTCAGCCGGCTGGAGATGATCACGCGCGCGAAGTTCTCCAGCACCCGCGGCAGGAAGAACTCGCCGACGTGGCTGCCGAAGACCTCGCGGTAGATCAGCACCTCGGTGGAGGAGTCCAGCACGTAGGAGATGTTGATGAACTCGATGCGGTCGGTCAGCGACTGGAAGCCGCGGATGTTCTTGTTGTCCTCGGGGTTCATCACGCCCAGGAACAGCGAGTTCACGTTCTCCTCGATCTCGTCCACCTTGTGCACGCCGTCGCTGATGATGTTGTGCATCTCCAGCAGGCGGTCCTTGTTGTAGCCCTTGATGTCCATCAGGGCGAAGATGCCGTTGTTGGTGCGCGCGTAGCGGGAGAACAGGTAGCGCACCTGGTTGCTGTCCTGCAGGACCGAGGAGATGCGCCGCTGCAGCTGCGGGTTGGTCAGCACCGGCTGCCGGACCAGCCGGTCGCCGGGGTTCCAGACGGTCACGCCCTCGCCCTGGCGCCGGTTGAAGACGTAGGGCCGGGCGTGGATCATGCGGAAGACCAGGGCCGGATCGCCCAGCTTGTGCAGCAGGGCCTGGTACAGCGACTCGCAGATGGTGCAGGGCGCGGCCTTGAAGACCCAGTCGAAGTCCTTGCCCGCCGAGAGGTTCCACTTGAACTCGTCGCTGGCGAACAGCTCGTCGAAGAAGGCGGGGCGCACCTCCTTGGGGATCATGGCCAGCGGGTTGTCGTGGCTGGGGCAGGGCACCTCGACGAAGCCGCGGTCCACGGGCGCGCGCTCGGCGCGGACGGCGGGCTCCGGCGGCTCCGGCCGCTCGGGCCGGTCCGACTGGGCGGGAGCCGCGGCGTCCACCATCTTCTGGGCGGCGTCCCAATCGGAGAGCAGCCGCGCCAGCTGGTCGACGATGGGTCCGCCGTCCTCGGTAGCGTCGCCAAGGACGTTGCGGTCCAGGTGCCAGACCACCTCGTAGCGGCAGCCCTCGGGGCTGTTGGCGTACTCCTCGAACTTCTGCAGCAGGTTGTTCAGGAAGATCGACTTGCCGCAGCCCGGGGGCCCGTCGAAGAGGTAGATCTTGTTCTGCTGGGTGCCGCCGCGGAAGCCGGCGATCATGTTCATCAGGCGGTTGGCGAAGATGCGGTCGGCGAAGAAGGGGTTGTCGGTGTTCTCGACGAACAGGCGCGTGCTGTCGTAGGCGATGAAGTTGATGGACTCGGGGTCGCCGGGATACTCGTCGTGGCCGGCGCCCACGTAGGCCGTCACCATGTCGTGGAAGACCTGGTGCACGTTGCGGATCAGGCGCCCGGGGTGCTCCTGGAGCTGCAGCAGGAACTCGTCGAAGGTCACGGTGCGCGCGGGGTCATGCCCGCGCCCGGCCTCCGTCAGGTGGCGCATAGCCTTGCGGACGTGTTCCATCCTCAGATCAGCCCCTTGCTGAGCTTCCTGTCCTTCATGGTGTAGCGCACGCGCTGCCATTGGATCTCCGGTTCCGCCTCGCGGCCGATGGTGCCCAGTCCCGGCAGGGTGGGCTGGGCCGCGGCGTCGGGCTTGCGGTCGGCCTTGCGGACCGCCTTGACCTCGGTGGTCTCGAGGGTCACCTTGCCGCCCCACAGGTACTCCAGGCCCAGCATGGTGTTGTGGATGTAGTCCCGCACCAGCGGCTTGCCCTCGAAGTGGTGGACCAGGTGCAGGGCCTCCTGGCCGGTCCGGCCCAGGTCCACCGTCACGTGGGGCGGGTGGTAGAGCCTGCCCTCGAGCATGGTGCGGTAGTCGGCCGCCTTGCGGCTCTTGACGTACCAGCGCCAGACCATGCGCTGCTCGTCCAGCACCCGGTCCGCCACGAACAGGCGGTGCCGGTCCATGAAGTCCTGCTCCAGGAAGTTGCTGACGAACAGGTAGTCGTTCAGGTTCTCCCGCACGCGGAAGATGTACTCGCGGCCCAGTCCCGTGTTCCCGTCGAAACGGCGGCGCTCGTCCGCGCCGAGCAGGGACAGGAACGAGCGGTTGTAGCGGCCCTTGTCCGCCGCCTCCTCGATGAAGTAGAACAGCCGCATGCCCAGGGCGTAGGGGTTCAGGCCCACGCGCGGCATGGCGGTGACCATGGCGTTGACGCGGGCGAAGTCCACCTCGTGGCCGGCGATGCGGTCGTCGCGCATGAAGAGGGTCTCGTGCCAGTAGCTGGCCCAGCCCTCGTTCATGATCTTGGTGCGGATCTGGGGCTGGAAGTAGAGGGACGTCTCGCGCACGATCTGCACGACGTCCTTCATCCAGCGGTTCTCCTCGCGCTCGAGGAAGGGGCTGTGCTCCAGCAGGTAGCCCACCACGTCCCGGTGCCGGGGCGCGGTGGCCTTCCCGGACCGCGCGAACATGGCGGCGAACTCGGGGTGGCGGCGGGCGACCTCGCGGAAGAAGACCTCCTCGCCGTCGTCGCCGTGCTCGCCGCGCGCGGCGTTGAAGCGCCCGATCTCCTTCACGTAGTCGCCGGTGCGGGCCTTCTTGACGTCCTGCAGGAAGACGTCGAAGTACCAGTCCACGCGGCGGCCCCAGCCGTCCCCGGGCGCCCGGTGCAGGTCCGAGAGCATGCCGTGGAAGTCGACCAGGTTGTCGATGGACCGGGCGAACTCGATCACGTAGTCGACCCAGCGCCCATGCTCGGCGCGCAGGCGGGCGATCGCGCGCTTGTCCGCCAGGGCGCGGCCGGCGAAGTCGTCGTCCCAGGTGTGCCGGAAGCTGAGGTTGTTCTGGAAGAAGTCGATGTGGCCGATCACGTGGTAGAAGATCATCACGTTCAGCCAGTCGGGGTTGTTGTCGTTGTAGAAGCTGATGGCCGGGCGCGTGTTGATCACGGTCTCGTAGGGGTTGCTCGGGTACAGTTCGTAGCGGCCGCGGCCCTGCAGCACCTCGACATCGTGCACCCAGTAGTCGTACATCGTGGGGATCATGACCTTGGGCGACAGTTCGACCAGGTCGCGGTTGGTCACGATGTACTCGAGGGTCTCGTCCTCGAAGCGCAGGCCGGCGTCGCGGGCGCGCTCCTTGCAGCCCTCCATGATGGCCTTGGCGTGCTGGTCGATCAGCTGCATGCCGTGTCCTATTCCGCGATCAGCCGGCGGATGCCCTCGATCAGGCGCGGCTCGTCCGCGCCTTCGGGCACCACGTCCAGGCGGATCAGGTCCTTGCGCTTGTCCAGCAGGCCCGACTTCTTCAGGTACTTCTCCACCTCGGTCTCGCTCTTGGCCCCGTAGGGGCTCTGGGCGACGGTCACGCCCACCCGTGCGGCGTAGCCCAGCATCTTCTCGAGCTCGGGCAGCGTCTCCTTGCCCTCGGTGTCCCAGTCGTCGCCGTCGGTGCCGTGGAAGACGTAGATGTTGTGGTCGCGCGCCAGGTTCTCCCGCGCCACGAGCTCGTTCACCAGCCGGAAGGCCGAACCCACCTTGGTGCCGCCGGCGACGCGGCTGTTGTAGTAGGTGTAGAAGTCCTCCACCTCCTTGGCCTCGGTGTCGTGCAGCACGAAGCGCGACTCCACCTGGCCCTGGTACTGGTAGAGGATCCAGCTGTAGATCAGCACGTGCTGGCTGACCACCAGCTCGGTGGGCTTGCCGCTCATCGAGCCGGAGTAGTCGCGCAGGAAGAAGACCACCGCCTGGGACTCGAAGTCCTTCTCCCGCGAGAGGATGCGGTAGACCCGGTCCTTGGGCCCGACCAGCAGCCCGGCGGGGTCGACGGGCTCGGCGGCCCGCACCCGGCCCAGCGCGATGTTGGTCTCGACGATGCGCCGCAGGGTGGCCTTCTTGTCCAGCAGCTGGCCGAAGCCGCGGTGCCGGTCCGTCAGGTCCCAGGTGTAGCGCGTCAGCGAACGCTTCTTGCCCTTGTCCTTGAGGTTGGGCAGCTGGAACTGCTCGGTCAGGATGCGGCCCAGGTCGTAGGCGTTGGACTCCATCTCGTGGGGCCCGCTCTCGCCCTGGCCGGGGCCCGCGCCCCCGCCCTGGCCCTCGCCCTCGGCCGGGCGCACGGGCTGCTCGCCGATGACCTCGCCCTCTTCGCCTTCGCCGGTGCCGCCGGCCTCGCCGCCGCCCTCGTCCGGCTCGGCGTAGTGGGGGTCGTGGACCAGCTTGTCCTCCACCGTGGTGGGGATGACGACGACCTTGTTGCGGCCGCCGCGCCCGGGCTTGACCAGCCGCCCGATGCGGATCTTGCGGGGAAAGCCGTCCTCCTCGCGCCGGGAGTCGCGGTCCATCAGGTCGTCCAGGGTGCCGATGCGCGCGGTGTAGGGCCCTGCCGGCGGGGTCGGCGCCTGGCGCCGGGGCAGGCCGTGGTCACCGCCGGCGGCCAGTTCCCCGCGCAACCGGGCCTCGCGGTCCGGGTCCAGTCCCAGCGCCGCCAGTTCGGCCAGCAGTGCCTGCGTGCGCGGATCCATCGGCCGTCCCCTAGGTCTCGTCCTCCTGGGTGCAGAAGTACTCGATGGTCTTCTGCGCGCAGGTCCGGCAGTACCCCAGCTTGTGCAGCATGGTGTCGATCATGCGGTCGTAGAGCTTCTGGTTCTCCTCGTTGGTGCGGTTGGCCAGGGCGCCGATCAGGCTGCCCGCGCCGGCGATGTCGCTCTTGAGGCGCACGTCGGTGACGGCCTTCACCAGCTCGAGGTTGTCCATGAAGTCGTAGTTGGGCTCGGTGCCGATCTTCTGCCCGTAGATCTTGCGGATCGAGGTGCGGAAGGACTCGCGCTGCTCCTCGGTCTTCAGCTGCAGGCGCTCCTCGATGCTCTTGATGAAGCGCTCGTCGACCTTCAGGGCGCGCAGTTCGCCGGTCTGGGGATCCTTGTACTTCCACATCTTGTCGGCCCCGAGGTGCTCCGCGTCGATGCCGATGATCATGTTGACGTAGTTCATCACGTCCTTGCGGATGGCCTGGGGCTCGTCCATGTAGGCGTTGAACATCTCAGTCATGATCCGCTCGCGGTACAGGCCCTTGGCGGTCTTGAGATCCTCCAGGTACTTGGCGCGGTCGTTGTTCTCGTGCACGTAGTCCAGCACCACCCGCTCGAGGGTGCGGAACACGTCGTAGGCGAACATGCAGCGGCCCTCGTTGGTCTCGCTGCTTTCGACCATCAGCTGGATGGCGCGGCCCAGGTTGCGCTGGCCCAGGCCCTTCTGGCCGAAGCGGTTGGTGATGTCCGTGTCCTGGCTCAGGGTGTCGATGACCTCGGCCAGGGTCTTGATGGACTTCTCGCCGGCGACCTCGCCCGCGGACAGCTTCATCATCTCGACGGGCGTCAGCTTGTCCGAGTGGGGCAGGCGGGTCAGGATCGCCGACACGCTGGCCGCGTAGTTGAGGTTCGGGTCCTGGTGCAGCTTCTCGCGGGTCAGCGTGGTCTTGGTCTCGCTGCCGATGGCGTACTGGGTCAGCTCGTGCTGCAGCCGGTAGTTGGTGTTGTGGCTGATGTAGCTGATGCGGCAGCGGTCGACGATGGGCGCCTCCTCCTTCTCGGCCAGGAAGCGGTTGAACTCGCTGTTGTTGCTGGTGGCGACGATGAGCGTGTCGATGGGCCACTTGAAGCCGTCGATCTCGATGGTGCGGTTCTGGATCACGCCCAGGTAGACCTGCACCAGGTCCTTCTTGTTCTTGAACATCTCGTCGGAGAAGTGGATGCCGCCGCCGGCGACGCGCGCCAGCGCGCCCCGCCGCAGGTCGAAGCGGTAGGGGTTGTTGGTGTCGGAGATGTGCAGCAGGCGCTGGATCGATTCCTCGCCCAGCAGGTCCACGGCGCTGGAGGTGATCTTGTCCTTGGCCGGGTACTTGCCGGTGACCGTGCCCAGGCTCTCGGCCAGGGGCACGGGGATGATCTCGACGCGCTGCAGCATGAGCTCCAGGTCGCCGCCGCAGGCGGTGCGCAGGTCGTTCCAGATGTAGCCGGTGCAGGCGCCCAGGGGCCGGTAGTTCTCGTGCATGGTGTCGAGCTGGGCGTCGTCCAGCCCGATCTTGCGCGCCAGCCAGCTGCGGCTCTCGGCCGGGTCGTCGAAGAGGTTCATGGCCAGGATGGCGGGGTCCTCGTAGGTCTGGCTCTCGATGGTCGCTATCCTGCCGTATGACCCGATTTTGTCCAGCCCGGTGAAGCGGAAGGTGTACTTGCGGTTGCCGTCGCTGGCCAGGAACTCGCGGTAGAGCCGGCTGACGTACTCGACGAAGAAGGTCTTGCCGTTGCCGGGCTCGCCCACCAGGACGTAGGCCATCTCGGCCGAGCTGCCGCCCTCGGCGGCGTCCTTGACGTAGGAGACGAAGCTGTTGATCTCGTCGTACATGCCGACGATGTGCTTCTTCCCCTCCCGGAAGATCTTGAAGTCGTAGGTGGTCTTGCCGTTGACGACCACCTTCTCGATCGGTGCGTCCAGGATCATGCGGCTGATGCCCTGGAAGGCGTTCTCGAAGACCCGCTCGCCCGACTTCAGGGCCAGCAGGTGGCTCTGCAGCGTGTTCTTCTTCTCGACGGCCATGATCGCTCCCATCCGTGGCTTGCGCCTCGCTCGCCCACCGCAACGTCCGGGGGCCCCGCGCCCAGGGGCCCGGGTGGTCCGGCCCCGTCACGCAAGGTGCGTGCCGGAACGGAAGTGACGAAATATCAAGGGATGTGAGCCGCTCCGTCCGGCGCGCCGGGCCGGGCCCGGCACCCTTCTGCTCAAGGAACGAATTCCCACGGCCGGGCGCCACCTTCGGGTCTGGTCAGGCGCTGCGCGATGGGCTATATCAGGGGGGGCCGCGGTCGGCGGCCCTGCCGTCCACCCCGATCCGGAGGCCCGAGATGCCCGCACCGCTGCGCCTCATCGCCCTGCTCGTCGTCCTGCTCGTCGCCGCCGTCGCCGCTGCCGCCGAAGCGCCGCCGTTCACCCTGGCCCGCTTCCTGGAGGTGCCGGTGATCACCTCGCCGGCGGTCTCGCCCGACGGTCGGCTGGTGGCCTACCTGGTGACCTGGCGCGACCTGGACCAGGACAGGCGCGAGACGCGGCTCTGGCTGGCGGACACCGCGCGCGGCACCACCCGCCAGCTCACCTTCACCAACCTGCAGGTGGGCGGCCTGGCCTGGCGGCCGGACGGGTCGCTCAGCTTCCTGCGCAAGGACGACGACGATGCCACCCAGGTGTGGGTCAACCCGCTGGACGGCGCGGAGCCGCGGCCGGTCACCTCCATCGAGGGCGGCGTGGGGGCCTACTGGTGGTCGCCCGACGGCAGCCGCCTGGCCGTGCTGGCCGACCCGCCGGCCCCGGCAAAGGACGATTCCGCCTCTGCCGAGGGCGACGCCCGCGACCTGCCCGTCTACCCGGTGCCCGCCGACCGCGCCGACTGGGAGGTGCGCGACCGGCTGGAGCTTCCCCAGGAGTACCAGCAGCTCTACGTGCTGGAGGCCGGCGCCGATCACGCCGGCGCCGAGCCCCTGACCCGGGCGCCCTGGCACCCGCACCACGCCGCCTGGTCCCCCGACGGACGGCAGCTGGCGGTCACCTTCAACGCCCGCTTCAGCTCCCTGGTGGACGAGGACCAGCAGATCGCCCTGGTCGACGCGGCCACGGGCGAGGCCGAGGTGATCACGCCCGCGGACCGGCACGCCTCCCTGGCCGCCTACAGCCCCGACGGCCGGCAGCTGGCCTACTACCAGGACCGGGAGGCCGCGCTGCGCGCCTACCTGAACCTGAAGGACGTCGTGGTCCGCGACCTGGACGACGGCGCGGCGCGCGTCGTCACCGCCGGGTCGCAGCTCACCCTGGGCGGCTCGGGCTCGACCCCGGCCACGGCGCCGGTCTGGGACCAGGGCGGCCGCGCCCTCTACCTGCCGGCGGCCGAGGGCACGCGGCTGGACCTGGTGCGCGTGGACACCAAGGACCAGAAGATCGCCTGGATGACCGGACTGGAGGGCAACCTGGCGGACTTCGGCCTTGGCGGCGGCACGGTGGCCGTGGTGGAGAGCGCCCTGCACCGGCCCGGCTCGCTGCTCGTGGGCAAGCCCGGCGGCCGGCTGAAGGAGTTGGCCACCACCGACGGCAGCGTGGCCGCCTACGGCCTGCTGCCGGCCCGCAAGCTGCGCCTGCCCGGCCACGCAGGCGGCTTCGTGGAGGCCTTCCTGTTCCTGCCCCCGGGCGCGGGCGAGGGCGACCGCCTGCCGGCGGTCATCGAGATGCACGGCGGGCCGTACTCCCGCTACGGCAACGCCTGGAGCACGCGCTACCCCTGGCAGGTGCTGTCGCGCGAGGGCTTCGCCGTGGTGATCGTCAACCCCCGAGGCGGCACCGGCTACGGCCAGGACTTCCTGCGCGGCGTGTACCGCAACTTCGGCACCGACGACTTCCTGGACATCATGGCGGCGGTCGACGCGCTCGTGGAGCAGGGGACGATCGACCCGGACCGCCTGGGCTTCACCGGCTACAGCTACGGCGGCCTGATGACCAACGCGGTGATCAGCCGCACCGACCGCTTCAAGGCCGCCGTGTCCATCGCCGGCATCTGGAACTACACGTCGGCCATGGGCCAGAACAACCCGCAGCTCTTCATCGACAGCTACGATCGGGCCTGGGACCAGGACCTGCAGCTGCTGTGGGAGCACAGCCCGGCGTCGCGCGCCGGGGCGATCACCACGCCGACCTTGATCATGCACGGCACCGAGGACGAACCGGTCGACCCGCGCCAGTCCGTGGAGATGTTCAGCTACCTGCAGCTCAATGGCGTGCCCAGCCGCCTGGTGCTTTACCCGGGCGAGGGCCACGGCATCAACAAGCCGAGCCACATGATCGACTACCAGACCAGGGAGCTGCAGTGGTTCCGGCACTATCTGCTGGGGGACCAGGACGCAGAGGGTGCGGAGGTGCCGGTGCCGGTGGAGCCGTAGGACGGGGCGCTACTCGTAGCTCCTGGGCACGGCGCAGATGAACACGAAGGGCTCGTCGCCGGTGTTGCGGAACTGGTGCACGTCCTGCGGCGCGACGAAGGCGAAGTCGCCCTGCTCGAGCGGGTTGAGGTTGCCGTCGGCGTCCACCAGGGCGCCCGTGCCGCTGATCACGTAGTTGACGTGCTCGACGTCGTGCCGGTGGTGGGGCGAGTGCCCGCCCGGCGCCAGGGTGAAGACGCGGAACGAGAAGTTGGGCACGCCGTCGCCGCTGCCGATCACGAGCTGCTTGGTGATGCCCTGGACGCCGTCCATGTCGACGGAGGTCTTGGCGACCTCCTTCAGCTTGCGGATGATCACGGGTACGCTCCTTGCCTGCCCGAAGCCGATGGTGGCACGCCGCCCATGATAACCGCGGACGGGGCGCGGCGCACGAAGGAGAAGCCGAGGTGTCCGAGGACCTGGTGATCAACAACGGCGTGACCGTCCCGGCCGGCGAGCTGTCGTACGCCGCCAGCCGCTCCTCCGGCCCCGGCGGCCAGAGCGTCAACACCGCCGACACCCGCATCCAGCTGCGCTGGAACCCCGCCGAAAGCCGCGCCCTGACCGAGGCCCAGCGGGCACGGGTGCTGCGGGCCCTGGCCTCGCGCCTGACCGACGCGGGCGAGATCATCCTGGCCAGCGACATCCACCGCAGCCAGCGCCGCAACCGCGAGGAGGTGCGGCAGCGCCTGGCCCAACTGGTGCGCGAGGCACTGGTGCCGCCCAAGCCGCGCAAGCGGACGCGGCCGACGGCCGCCTCGCGGCAGAAGCGGCTGGAGGAGAAGAAGAAGAGGGCGGGGGTGAAGAAGGGGCGGGTCCGGTCGGGGCTCGAGGACTAGCGGCGGCGGTGGCTGCGAAATAGGATCGATCGGTCCGGCTTCCCCCGGGGGAAACCCGCGGCCGCGCGTCGGGTCAGCGGCACCTGAAGACCGCGACGATGCGCCAGCCCGCGGCCGTCGGCGCCCAGACCGTGTGGACGTGGCCGGTGTCGTGGCCGCCCACGGTGAAGCGCGCGCCGGCCGCGTGGGCCGCCGCCAGCCAGCGGCGGTAGTCGTGCTCCCGGTGCGCCAGCCTGGCACCGGCCCAATGTGCGGCGATCTGCGCGCAGGCCTCGTCGTCGGCCGCCCAGCGCAGGCACGCGGCGTCGCCGTCGTCCCGTTCCAGGCAGGCGATCCAAGCGGCGAGGGCGACCCGCAGGGAATCGGTCGGCCAAGTGAAGACCTGGGCGGCGGCGGGATCGTCCCGGATCGCGGCGTCGGGCGCGCAGCCGGCGGCGGCGGCCAGCGCAAGGAGGGCGGCGAGGGTTACGGCAGGGAGGAGTCGTCTCATGGCGTGCCGGCCCCGGGGCGGCGGGGGTGGTGGGTGCGCCGCTAATGGGTGATACACGCGGCGTGGATCGCCGGTTCCAGGGCGGGAAGTGGATAAGCTTGTCCGGCTTCCCCCGGGGGAAATGGCTCTGGAAATTGGATCAGGACCGCGCTCCCCTCCGGCGCGCGCCGCCGGAATGCCGCGAAACCGTTCAGAAAACCCAACCCGCCGCCACCCGCACCGATCTGGCCTTCCGGTCGTCCAAGGTGAACATGGGATAGGCCCCGCCGCGCCCCAGCGCCCCGGTCGGCTCTTCTTCGAGATCACCAAGCCCGAACGCCGCCTGCACGTCGACGCCGTGCGCGTAGTGCAGGGTGACCTCGGTCTCGCCCCACGACGTGACCGTGCCGTCGCCGCCGTCGATGGCGCGGACCTCGCCGACGCCGATCTTCTGCAGGTATTCCGCGCCCCCGGTCAGCTGCAGGCAGCCACGGTGCCGATCCCGCAGGATCCGCACGCCCAAGGCCAGGCCCGGCTCGTGCTCGCCCCCGACGTCGGCGGCGCAGACGCCCGCGTAGGGCACGAAGGCAGGGCTCCCGTCGCGGTCGGCGCGGGCGGGGGCGGCCACCACCGGCAACAGGAGGATCAGGGCGGGCCACCGCAAGGGGTCACCTCAAGAGCGTGATCCTGCCGGCCCGCTCCACGGCACCCGCGGTGACCCGCATCAGGTAGGTCCCCGACGGCAGTTCGCGGCCTGCGTCGTCACGGCCGTCCCAGGTTAACCTGGTGCGGCCCGGCATCAGGTCGAACGTACGCACGCGGCGGCCGCGCAGGTCGAACAGGAGCAGTTCGCCGGATCCATCGGCGGGAATCGCGTACTCGATGGTCACCCGAGGGTTGAAGGGGTTCGGGTATGCGCGCAGGGACACGACAGCCGGGCCGGGTATCCCGTCCCCGACCGCCGACGGCGTCGGGCAGTGGCCGGGGGCCACGAACATCCCCCCGAAATCCTGGGCGACGTAGATCGCCTCGTCCTGCAGGGCCACGCCCCGCGCGGAGGCATCCGTTGCCAGATTGCCGACGATGCGCGGTGCGTCCGGCAGGGAGATGTCGATGGCGACGACGCCGCCGTCGCCGATGGCGGCATAGGCGACCCGCCGCGGCGCGTCGACGGCGATATGCCCCGGGAACCACCCGGTACTGATCGACGGAAACGTCCCGACGAGCGATGGTGCCGCCGGGTCGCTGATGTCGACGACGGCGAAATTACCCCCGGACAGGACGTAGGCGTACTGGCCGGCGACCGTGACGCCTTGGCAACTCCCCAGGTCGAGACGCCCCAAAGCCGCCGGGGCCGAGGGATCCGAGACGTCGAAGATCTCGAGCCCCCCGTGCATTGTCGCCAGACAGGCCACGCCGGCCTGGACATCCACGCCGAACGCGGTGCCGACGGTCGCGACCGCACCCAACGCCACCGGAGCGGACGGATCGCTGACGTCCGCGATCCGCAGGTGCTTGTCGTCGTCCGCCACGTAGGCCAGGTCGCCGACCACCTTCACGTCCCGGGCCACCCCGAGCGGCAGGCTGGCGACGATCCGGGGACGCGCCGGGTCCACCAGATCGGCGACAACCAATCCGCCCGACCCGTTCGCGATGAAGACATGGTCGTTCGCGAGGTCGAGCGCGTAGGCCGCGGCCGTCAAGCTGCGAGACCACACCGCGACCGGACTCGAGGGATCGGAGACATCGACCACCTGCAGGTTCCAGTCGTTGTTCGCGAAGTAGGCGTAGTTGCCGCGAACCGCGACGTCGTAGGCGCACCAGTAGGAGTCGAGCGTACCCTCCCTGGGTGCGGACTGGAGCGGCCCCAGGTCGACGGCTTCCAGGCGGCTGGCGTCGGCCCCGCCGCCGACAAGGAAGGCCTGCGAAACGGGCACGATGCAAGCGGCGAACGCCATCGTCTTCATGAAGCAGAGCGTGATCGGGGCGTTCGGGTCGGCCATGTCCACCGCGGCCAACCCCCCGTCGCACCCGATGTACGTGACGCCGCCCGCATTGACGATGCCGCCGACCCGCTGGTATGCATCGGTCTCGCCCAGCTTGACGGGGGTGTCGCAAGCCGAGACGTCCCAGGTCTGCACGACTTCCCCGAAGGCGGTGTAGTACGCGATATAAAGGGTATCCCCCGCCAGGTGGGTCGACGTCGAGGAGTAGCCGTAGGGCAGCGGGATGGTCGCTCCGACGTCCGGACTCTCGGGCAGCGAGACGTCCATCAGCGTCACGGCGCCGTCCGTGGTCGTCACCGCGAGCCTGCCCGCACCCGCGACGACAGACGTCGGCATCACGGCGGTGGGGACGTAGGCCCGGTGCGCCATGGTCCCCGGCGTCGACAGGTCGTAGACGTGGACCCCGAACTGCGGGCTGAACTGCATGGCGACGAAGGCGAAGCTGCCGTCGACGGCGAGGTCGTACACATAGGAGGGTGTCGCGATGGCGGACTCGACGTACGGGGACCCGGGATCGCTGACATTCACGACGACCAGCGAGGAATCCGACGTCGCCGGGAACTGCCGGTGGTTGATCAGGTAGGCGCGGTCGCCGCTGAGGCCGACCTTCTTCACGTGCAGCCAGGGATGGGCGAGCACGGCCGCGACCCCGAGCTCGCCGGGATCCGTCACGTCCACGACGATCAGGCCCTGCGTCCGGCCCGCTCCGTAGGCGAAGCCGCCCGCGACCGCGAACTGCTCGACACCGGCGGACAGCACGTCGAGGGAATGCACGTAGTCGCGGTAGTCCAGGCACTGCTGGGCGAAGGCAAGGCTGATCAGGGTGGGCGAGACAAGCAACATGGCTACGGCGACCGACAATCGATTTGCGGCGGACATGGCTTTGCTCCCATGTGATCGGCGGCATTTGGCGATCAAGGTCAAGATCATGCGTGAGTATAGCACGCTGCGGCAGGCGTGAAGCGAGAATCCCGATCTGCTTGCGGGCTCTCGACCGTGCGGGTCCAGTCCCGTTGGCGCGGGGAAGGGGCGTATGCCCGATAGTCCCGCGCCGATCCCCTCACTCCCCCCTCAGAACTCCCACCGCACCGACCCCACGACCCTTTCACTTTTTTCCGGAGGTTTTCCCATGCCCACTTTTCACGCTGTTGTCTGGATGGATCGCCGCGAGGCCCATGTGTTGATGTTCGATCGTGAACATGTCGAGTCCGAGAGCATCAAGTCCCGTTCGCACCACAAAGCCACCGGTGGCCATGTGGGTTCGCACCAGCTGATGCACGGTCGCGGCCCCGCGGCCGGTGGCAGCCACTCCCCCGAAGGCGGGCACGACTCGGCCGACGAAAATTTCTACCACGAGGTCGCACAGGCGCTCCAGGGCGTGCGCGAAATTCTGGTCGCCGGCCCGGCACAGGCCAAGGACGAGTTCCGCGCGCATTGCCAACGCCACGACAAAGACATCGCCAGCGCCATCGTCGATGTGGTTTCCGCTGACCACCCCTCTGACCGCCAGTTGGTGGCAATGGCGCGCCAGTATTTCCTGAAGCACGACCAGAACGCCGGTGACCCCACGCAGCGCTGAGCCCGACGCCAGCGTCTGCACGGCATATTCGCGGGGGGTTTGCTATCCTGCCGGGATGCAGACCCAGAGCCACCAGACCCTTCCCGCGCGCAGCCTGTTCCACCTCGCGTTCCACGTCACCGACCTGGACGAAGCGCGCCGCTTTTATGGCGGTGTGCTCGGTTGCGCCGAAGGGCGCAGCACCGACACCTGGGTGGATTTTGATTTTTTCAGCCACCAGATTTCGCTGCACCTGGGCGAACCCTTCAAGACCACGTGCACCGGCCGCGTCGGCGACCACCTGGTGCCCATGCCGCACTTCGGCCTGGTGCTGCTGCTGCCCGAGTGGCGGGCGCTGGCGCGCCGGCTGGAAGCTGCGGGCATGGATTTCGTGCTCAAGCCCCAGTTGCGCTTCGAAGGCCAGCCGGGTGAGCAATGGACCCTGTTCTTCTGCGACCCGTTCGGCAACCCGATTGAAGTCAAGGGTTTCGCCACGCTGGATCGGGTGTATGCAAGCTGAACGCCGTCGACCGCCCGACAAACGGCAGCTTCGGTAGCCCAGGCGATCTCTGACGACCGCTCCCAGCGGCTAGCATCGGGAACTTCGCAGTACCAGGCCCGCACCGACTGGCGCGGTACACACCCAACATTTTCGGACAGCGACACCATGACCTCTTTGAATTCCCCCACCTCCGGTCTGTCGCGGCGCGCATTTGGTGGGCTGGTGGCGGGCGCTGCGATGCTGGGCGCGCCCACCCTGCGAGCCCAGTCGGGCAACCGTGTGGTGCTGGGCCAGTCGGCCGCCTTCACCGGGGCCGCCGCCCAGCTGGGCATCCAGTTCCATGCCGGCGCCAAGCTGTTTTTCGAACAGCTCAATGCGAAGGGCGGCGTGAACCAGACGCAGATCGAGCTGCGTCAGCTCGACGACGGCTACGAACCCGCTCGCTGCGTGGAGAACACCCGCAAGCTGCTGGACGATGAGGTGTTTGCCCTCTTCGGCTACATCGGCACGCCCACCAGTCTGGTGGCGCTGCCCCTCGCCACCCAGGCGCAGACACCGTTTTTTGCCCCTTTCACCGGCGCCATGGGACTGCGCCAGCCGTTCAACCGCATGGCCTTTCACATGCGCGCCTCGTACAACGACGAGACGGCATTGATCGTGCGCCAGCTCACCAACCTGGGCCTGAAGAAGATCGCCGTGTTCCACCAGAACGACGCCTACGGCAAGGCCGGTCTGGACGGCGTGACGCTGGCCCTGGGCGCGCTGGACCTCAAGCCGGTGGCCACGGCCACCGTGGAGCGCAACACGGTCGACGTGGCCGAAGCGGTGAAGACCATCAACGCGGCCCAGCCCGATGCGGTGGTGCAGATCAGCGCCTACACCTCGTGCGCGGCCTACATCAGGGCGGCGCGCAAGGCGGGCTACGGCGGCACTTTCTTCAACGTGTCGTTCGTGGGCACGCAGGCGCTGGCCGATGAGCTGGGCAAGGAAGGCGCCGGCGTGGTGGTTTCGCAGGTGGTGCCTTCGCCCTACAAGGCTTCGAGCGCCGTGACGCGCGAGTTCCTGGCGCTGATCGCGCAGGGTGGCAACAAGGTGCAACCCAACTTCTCCAGCATGGAAGGGTTCATGGCCGCCAAGCTGTTTGCCGAAGGCATGCGCCGCGCGAGCGGCGGCCGACCCACCCGCGACGGACTGATCAGCGGGCTGGAGAGCATCCGCAACTACGCCATGGGCGGCTTCGACGTGTCCTTCAGCGGCAGCAACCACGTGGCCTCTAAGTACGTCGAGCTGTCCATGCTCACCGGCGACGGGCGCGTGCGGACCTGACCGCTTCATTCCGTTTTGCTGTCAAAGCGAGAACCAGGCGAGAAGCCGCAGACAGTGCTGAAGCCCGGCAAGGCTTGAGCAACGCAGTTATCGCTTTGAAGGCAAATCGGTATCAGGCTTCCAGCGGCGCGATCTTCTGGTCGATGGCGCCGAAGATGCTCTGGCCGTCCTTGCCCTTCATCTCGATGCGGATCGAGTCGCCGAACTTCATGAATTCCGTCGACGGCTTGCCGTCGAGAATGGTCTCGATGCAGCGCTTTTCGGCGATGCAGCTGTAGCCCTTGGGCCAGTCCTTCTTGCCGTCGACCTCGACGCCCTTGTTGCTGACGGTGCCGCTGCCCACGATGGAGCCGGCGCGCACGTTGCGGGTTTTGCCGATGTGGGCGATGAGCTGACCGAAATGGAAG
>JACZKN010000233.1 GCA_014859985.1 Candidatus Krumholzibacteriia bacterium
GCCCGCCGACGCCGCCTGGCAGACCGGCGAGCAGATCCCGGTCCTGCCCCTGTACACGGCGGCCGATGCCGCCTCGTGCGAGCACGTCGGCCACACCGCCGGCCTGCCGCCGTTCCTGCGCGGACCCTACGCCACCATGTACGTGACCCGGCCCTGGACCGTGCGCCAGTACGCCGGCTTCTCCACCGCCGAGGAGAGCAACGCCTTCTACCGGCGCAACCTGGCCATGGGCCAGAAGGGCCTGTCGGTGGCCTTCGACCTGGCGACGCACCGCGGCTACGACAGCGACCATCCGCGCGTCGTCGGCGACGTGGGCAAGGCGGGCGTCGCGATCGACTCGGTCGAGGACATGAAGATCCTCTTCGACGGCATCCCCCTGGACACCATGTCCGTCTCGATGACCATGAACGGCGCGGTGCTGCCGGTGCTGGCCTTCTACATCGTGGCCGGGCTGGAGCAGGGGGCGACCACCGGGCAGCTGACGGGCACCATCCAGAACGACATCCTCAAGGAGTACATGGTCCGCAACACGTACATCTATCCGCCGGCGTTCAGCATGCGGATCATCGCGGACATCTTCGCCTACACGGCGGCCCGCATGCCGAAGTTCAACAGCATCAGCATCAGCGGCTACCACATGCAGGAGGCCGGCGCGACCGCGGACCTGGAGCTGGCCTACACCCTGGCCGACGGCCTGGAGTACGTGCGCACCGGCCTGCAGGCGGGCCTGAAGATCGACGATTTCGCGCCCCGCCTCTCGTTCTTCTGGGCCGAGGGCATGAACTACTTCATGGAGATCGCCAAGCTCCGGGCCGGCCGCCTGCTGTGGGCCAAGCTGATCCGGCAGTTCGACCCGCAGGATCCGAAGTCGATGGCCCTGCGCACCCACAGCCAGACCTCGGGCTGGTCCCTGGCCGAGCAGGACCCCTTCAACAACGTGGCCCGCACCTGCATCGAGGCCATGGCCGCGGTGCTGGGCGGCACCCAGTCGCTGCACACCAACGCCCTGGACGAGGCGATCGCCCTGCCGACCGACTTCTCGGCGCGCATCGCCCGCAACACCCAGCTCTACCTGCAGGACGAGACGGGCATCTGCCGCAGCGTCGACCCCTGGGGCGGGTCGTGGTACCTGGAGTGCCTGACCCGTGATATCATGCACCGGGCCTGGACCCACATCACCGAGGTAGAGGAGATGGGCGGCATGGCCGCAGCCATCTCCGCCGGCCTGCCCAAGCTGCGCATCGAGGAGGCTTCGGCGCGCCGCCAGGCCCACATCGACTCGGGCCAGGACGTGATCGTCGGCGTGAACCGCTACCGGCTGGAGCAGGAGGATCCCCTGGAGATCCTCGAGGTGGACAACACCGAGGTCCGCCGCCAGCAGATCCGGCGGCTGGAGCAGCTGCGCAGGAACCGCGACACGGCGGCGGTGCGCGAGGCCCTGGACGACCTGACCCGGTGCGCGCGGACGGGCCAGGGCAACCTGCTGGAACTGGCGGTGGAGGCGGCGCGGCGGCGCGCGACCCTGGGCGAGATCTCCGACGCCTGCGAGCTGGTCTGCGGCCGGCATCAGGCCGAGACCCGCACCATCAGCGGCGTCTACGGGGCCGAGTTCGGAAAGGACGAGGACATCGACCGCATCAACGCACTGATCCGGCGCTTCGAGGCCCACGAGGGCCGCCGCCCCCGCATCCTGGTGGCCAAGCTGGGCCAGGACGGGCACGACCGCGGCGCCAAGGTGGTCGCGACCGCGTTCGCCGACCTGGGCTTCGATGTCGACGTCGGACCGCTCTTCCAGACTCCGCAGGAGACCGCGCGCCAGGCGGTGGAGAACGACGTGCACATCATCGGCATGTCGTCCCTGGCGGCCGGCCACAAGACCCTGCTGCCCCAGCTGGTGGACGAGCTGAAGCAGCTGGGGCGCGATGACATCATGGTCGTCTGCGGCGGCGTGATCCCGGCCCAGGACTACGGGTTCCTGAAGGACCATGGGGCATCGGCCATCTTCGGGCCCGGCACGGTGATCCCGGTGGCGGCGGAGAAGCTGCTGCTGGAGCTGATGGCGCGCCTGGGGTTCGTCGACTAGCGCGGCCGGTTGACGGCGCCCGCACGATGGCCTAGCCTGCGTCCATGACGATCCCCGCACCCGACAGGGCGGTGCGCTGACGATGCCCGCCGCCGTCCTTGCCCTCCTGCTCGGTTTGGCCGACCTTCCGGGTGCCGGACTGCCCTACGAGGTGCAGCCGGTGGCGGCCACGGGACTCGACCACCTGTCGGTGGTGCGCGGCCTGCTGGCGGCCGACCTGGACGGGGACGGGACCGGGGAGCTGGTCTCGGGCGTGGCCACCGGGGTGCTCGTCTACGGCTGGCGCGGCGATGCATGCTTCATCCCGGCCCAGATGAACCTGCCGCCGCGCTACCTGGCCCCCGGCGCGAGCATCGTCCTGGGCGCTGCGGCGGACGTCGACGGGGACGGCCGCCCTGAGGTGATCGCCACCGCCCGCACGGCCGACGGCTGGGACCAGCGCCTGTGGATCCTGGACCCCCTGGCCGGAGCCCTGCGCCTGGACCTGGCGTTGCCGACGGGGGAGGATCTGCGCCCGGACGGCAAGTGGGACGGGCACCACCAGGTGCTGGGCGTGGTGCCGGGCGCCGACGGTCCCCTGGTGGTCGTGCTGCGGCGGGTCGACTACGACCTGCGCCCCCGGGGCATCCTGGCGTTCGCCGCCGCCGACGGCCGGCTGGTCTGGTCCGTGCCCACGGCGGGCAGTCCCCACCTGGGCCTCCTGGCCGACCTCGACGGCGACAGCCGGCCGGAGCTCGTGGTCGGCGTCGGTTCCGGCGGCAACCTCCGGCCGGGACAGGAGGTCGGCGGCCGCCTGGACGACCGGGCCTCGCTGCTGGCCCTGGCCACCGACGGGAGCCTGCTCTGGGAACGGCGGATCCCCGCCCTTTTTACCGATCCGCGGCCCGTGGCCTGCGACCTGGACGGCGACGGCGCCGTGGAGATCGTCGTCCTTGCGCAGTGCTACAGCGAGGGCGGCCGCGAGTCGGTCACCGTCCTGGCAGGCGCCACCGGCGCGGTCCTCGCCCAGGCCCATCCCGAGGCGCCGGGGCGGGGGCTGGGTGCCTGGCCGGTGGCGCCGGGCCGCGGCCTGGTGGCCTGCGCCACGGACGATGCCCGCCTGACCCTCTACACCTACGCCGGCGGCGTCCTGCAGCCGGAGCGCAGCCGCCGGTTCGACGCGGGGATCGCGGAACTGAGGACCATCGACCTGCTGCCGGCGCCGGGACCGGAACTGGTGGTGCGCCTGCTCGACCGGCGGACGCTGCTGCTGGCGGCGGACCTGCGCCCGCTGGCCGTGTTGCCCGACTGGACGGGGCGGGGCACGCCCCAGCTCGCCTGGCAAACCGACGGCGGGGGCACCTACCTGCGCCAGCGCCGCCGCCTGGACCGCCTGCGCCGCACCAGCCGCCTGGACCTGCTGCGGGCCTTCCTGACCTCGCGCCACGGCACGGTCGGTCCCGTCGGCGTCCTGGACCGGGTGATGTGGGCGGTGGACAACCCGGCCCCCGACGGGACGGCACGCCTGGCCACGGCGTGGGCGGACTGCCGCCGCGAGGCGATCCCCGACCTGGAGGCCCTGCTGGAGAAGGCCGCCCACATCCGCCTGGACCCGCCGTTGCTGGTCATCGTGCGGCGCGAGTTGGCGGCGTTGGGCCGCGGCCTGGACGACCTGGCGGGCATGGCGGCGGACGACCGCCGGCGGGCCGGCCTGGCCGCCGCCGCCCGCACGAGCCTCGGCCTGGTCGGCGACGGCGTGCGCTCCCTGGGGGCCACCCTGGCGGCGTCCTGCCGCCTGGATCCGCTGCCGCTGGTGCGGGAACTGGTGGTCCGCTACGGGGCCGCGCATCCGCAGGTCGCCTTTGCCCTGGCGGTGGAGCCCGCGGCTGCCGGGCGGCACGGCCACGCCGACCGGGCCGACCTGGAATTCGCCCTGGACAACCTGCTGGACAACGCGGCCCGTCAACTGGCGGGGCGGCCGGACCCGCAAGTGACGGTGACCGTGGAGGCCACCTCGGACCGCCTGGTGGTCAGCGTCGCGGACAACGGCCCCGGCGTGCCCGCGGCGGTGCGCGAGCGCCTCTTCGCCGCCGGGGCCACGACCAGGGCCCAGGGAGGCGGCCTGGGCCTGTGGCACTCCCGCGAGGCGCTGCGCTACTACGGCGGCGACCTCCTGCTCGAGGACGCGCCCGGCGGCGGCGCGCGGTTCAGCATCATCCTGCGGGCCGCGGCGGTCTGATCGTTGTGCTTGCCAGATCGCCGTGCGCATGTGATTTTCTGCCGGGCCGCAGGGCTCTGTGCAGGAACTCCCCGGGCACCATGTCCGTGAAGGAAGGCAAGGATGCGCGAATTCATCAGCCGCTTCGGTCTGTTCGTCCTGGCCCTGGCCGTGCTCACCGCCTTGGGGTGCGCTTCGCTCGGGATCCGCTAGGCCGGCAGGCGGGTCGCGCGCGGGCGGGCCCCGTGCCCGGCCGCAGGCGACGAACGGCGGCCTCCCCGTGGGGAGGCCGCCGTCGTCTTGTCCGGCCGCGGAGCGCCTAGCCTTCGTCGGGCGGCAGCGTCACCGCGCTCACGTCCACGGTGATCTCATCCAGCCGTTGCTGCGTGGACGGCTCGACGTCCTCCTGGAAGCGCCCGCCCAGCTGCTTGGCCAGGAACTTCTCCATGGCCACGGCCAGGGCCTTGCGGTTCTCGGGGGCGCGGAAGCCGTGGCCCTCGTCCGGGGCGACGAGGTACTCCACGTCCTTGCCCTTGGACCTGAGCGCGACCACGATCTGGTCGGATTCGTGCTGCTTGACGCGCGGGTCATTGGCGCCGTGCACCACCAGCAGCGGCACCTTGATGTTGTCGCAATGGAACAGCGGCGAGCGGGCGATCAGGTCCTGCCGTTCGCTCTCCACCTCGGGGTTGCCCACCCGCTTGTACCAGGAACCCTCCAGGAAGGGCTTCCAGTACTCGGGAAAGCTCTCGATCAGGGTGATCAGGTTGGACGGGCCCACGTACGGGATGCCGCAGGCGTAGAGGTCGGGCGTGAAGGTGACGCCGGCCAGGGTGGCGTACCCGCCGTAGCTGCCGCCGAAGATGGCCACCTTCGCCGGGTCGGCGTAGCCCTCGGCCACCAGCCAGTTCACGGCGTCGGTGACGTCGTGCTGCATGGCGCCGATGCCCCACTGCTTGTTGCCGGCGTTCAGGTACTGCTTGCCGTAGCCGGTCGAGCTGCGGTAGTTGACCTGCATCACCGCGTAGCCGCGGTTGGCCAGGAACTGGGCGTAGGGCTCGTAGCCCCAGTAGTCGCGGGCCCAGGGGCCGCCGTGGATGTACATCACCACGGGCAGGTTCCGCGGGGCCACGCCCTTGGGCAGGGTCAGGTAGCCGTACACCGTCAGGCCGTCGCGGGCGGTGAAGCGCACGGGCTTCATGGGCGCCAGGTGCTCGCTGGGCAGCTCGGGGCGCGAGCGGTACTGCAGCGTCGCCGTGCCCGCGGCCGCGTCGTAGAGGTAGACGCTGCCCGGATCGACGTCGCTGGAGACCGCCACCAGGAGCTTGCCCAGGTCCCGCGACGTGCTGGTGATGCCGAGCTCGCCGTCGGGCAGGGCCTTGCGCAGGCCGTCCCACAGGCGCTGCCCCTCGGGCGATTTCGGATAGACCCGCACCCGGTCGCCCACGTAGGCGGTGGCGATCAGCTCGTCCGTGTCCGGGTGGAAGACGGCGTTGCCGAAGTCCACCTCGTTCTCCGGGTCCTTCTCCACCGGGACGATCCCGCCGGTCTCCGTGTCCAGGAGCACGAGCTCGCTCAGGTTCCGCTCGCCCTTGTTGGTCTCCACGTAGACCTGGCGCCGGTCCGGATGGAAGCCCACCGGCCCCATCTCCTCCTCGTAGGTCGTGGTCATCAGCTGCTCGTAGCCCTGCATGGTGACCCGCAGCAGCTCGGCGCCGCCGCCGGGCAGGGAGCGGTAGGCCAGGCGCAGCTCGCCCTCGTTGTCGAAGATCCAGAAGCCCACGTTGTCGTTGTTCTCGCGCATGAGCGCGCGCTCGCCCGTGGCGATGTCCACCTTGTAGACGTCGTGGTAGCTGGCGTCGCGGTCGTTCAGGCCGACGATGATCACGTCCGGCGTGTTCTTGGGCACCGAGTAGATCTGCGCGCGTACGCCCTCGACCGGGGTCAGGTCCCGGGCCGGCGGCACGTTCTTGTCGGCGGGCGCCGCGGCGGGGTCCACCGCCCAGACGTGGAAGTTCTCGTTGCCGCCCTTGTCCTGCACGTACAGCAGGTAGCGGCTGTCGCGGCTCCAGAAGTAGCCGGGCACGGGCCGCTCGTCGGCGGTCACGGGCTTGGCGTCGGCGAAGGGGGCGTCGGACGCCTTGACCCAGATGTTGCGGGCGCCTTCGTAGGGCTTCAGGAAGCTCATCCACCGCCCGTCGGGGGAGAGCTGGGCGCCGGAGATCTCCGGGTCGCCGAAGAAGAGTTCGCGGTCGAGCAGGGGAGCGGGCGTCATGGCCACCTCGGTGTCCTGGGTCTGCTGGCCGTCGCCGCCGCCGCAGCCCGCGAGGGCGGCCAGCAGGGCAAGCACGGCGATGCCGGACAATCGCTTCATCGTCACATCTCCTTGGCGAGAGTTGGGGGCCCTCCGATCCGGGTTGATACGGACCCCGGCGGATATTGTTCGCGGCCGCGCCCCGCCCTGGGGTGTGGTCGCAAGACTACAACAATCAAGCCCGCCCGTGGCTCCATTTGGCGATGGGCCGGGCCAGCAGGAACAGCAGCACGCCGGCCGCCGCGGACATGAACACGAAGATCACGAAGAACTCGTGGAGGTTCGTGATCTCGTGGCCCAGCAGCACCGGGGCTGGCTTGCCCTGCTCGGGGTAGAAGCTGCTGAGCACGCCGGCCATCTTGTTGGCCAGGGACGAGGCCAGGTACCACACGCCCATCATCAGCGAGGCGAAGCGGGGCGGCGACAGCCGGCTGACCGCCGACAGGCCGATGGGCGACAGGCAGAGCTCGCCGAAGGTGTGCAGCAGGTACAGCCCCACCAGCCACATCATGCTGACCTTGGTCGCCGGGTCCACGCCCTTGACACCGAAGGCGATCACCAGGTAGCCCAGGCCCAGGAAGACGAAGCCCAGGGACATCTTCACCGGCGTCGGCGGGTCCAGCCGGCGGCGGCCCAGCAGCGTCCAGATCCAGGCGAAGACCGGCGCGAAGATCACGATGGCCACGGCGTTGACCGACTGGAACCAGCTCGCGGGCACGGTCCAGCCCAGCAGCTCGCGGTCGGTCTGCCGGTCGGCGAACACCGTCAGCGAAGCCCCGGCCTGCTCGAAGGCCATCCAGAAGAAGATCACGAAGAACGAGAGGATGAAGATCACCGCCACCCGCTCCCAGTCCTGGCGCACCAGGGGCCGGTCGTGGTCGGCGGTGCGCCCGCCGCCCCGCCGGTCCGACGGCGGCAGGCCCAGGGGCCGGCCCGCGGCGTCCACGACGTAGCGGTCCTTGTTGAGCTGGAAGATGACCGTGCCCACCACCATGCCCGCGGCCGCCGCCAGGAATCCCCAGCGGAAGTCGGCGGGGTCGCCGGTGTCGCCCAGGCCGCCGGCCACCAGGGGCGACAGGAAGGCGCCGATGTTGATCCCCATGTAGAAGATGGTGAAGGCCGAGTCCTTGCGCCGGTCATCCGGCGCGTACAGCGAACCCACCATCGAGGCGATGTTGGCCTTGAACAGGCCCGTGCCCACGATCAGCACGCCCAGCCCGGCCCAGAGCAGGGGCACCGCCAGGTCGGCCCGGTCCCAGAAGCTGGCGCTGCCGAAGAGCAGGAGCTGCCCGCAGGCCATCAGGATCCCGCCCAGCAGGATCGAGCGCCGGTTGCCCCACCAGCGGTCGGCGATGTAGCCGCCGGCCAGGGGCATCAGGTAGGCCAGCCCCGTGAAGTTGCCGTAGATGGTCGAGGCCCGGGCCACGTCGAACATCAGGGCCTTGGTCATGTAGAGCACCAGGATGGCGCGCATGCCGTAGTAGCTGAAGCGCTCCCACATCTCGGTGTAGAACAGGACCTGCAGGCCCTGCGGGTGGCCTTTGAGCACGGTGTCTCCCCAGGTGGAACGGGTGGGCCAGGTTCCGGGTCAGCGCAGGACGGCCAGGGCGGCCCCGTAGTCCGGCTCCTCGGTCGTCTCGGGGTTGAGCTGGCTGTACACCACCTTGCCGTCCTTGCCCACGACCACCACCGACCGCGCCAGCAGGCCGGCCAGGGGCCCGTCGGCGATGCGCACCCCGTAGGCCTTGCCGAAGCCGCCGTCGCGGAAATCCGAGGCGGTGATCACGTTATCCAGGCCCTCGGCCCCGCAGAAACGCTTCAGGGCGAACGGCAGGTCCATGGACACGCACAGCACCGCCGTGTCCTTCAGCTTGGTGGCCTCGGTGTTGAAGCGGCGCACGCTGGCGGCGCAGACGTCGGTGTCGATGCTGGGGAAGATGTTCAGCACGAGCTGCTTGCCGGCGAAGTCGGCCAGGCCGACCGCCGACAGGTCCGTCTTGGTGACCGTGAACGCGGGCGCGGCCGCGCCCTTGGCAGGCAGGCTGCCCGTGGTGTTGAACACGTTGCCCTTGAGCTTGAACTGGGCCATGGCAGGGTCTCCCTCGGTTGGCGGTCGGATGTCGGCGGGTCCGCCACAATTTGCACACGAACGGGCCGGCCGCAACCGTCCGCTTCCCCGGCGGCCGGTTCCGTCGTATCTTCGCGGCGGACGCCCGAACCCCCGAGGACACCTCGATGAGCGACGACGCCAAGCAGCGCAAGCCCCGCACCCTGCACGTGCGCCGGGGCGTGGACGGCGGCCACGACGGCCTGCCCGGCTCCCGTTCGCGGGGCGAGGCGGCCGGCGGCGCCCGCCGCCGTGTCCTCTCGGCCGGGCAGTACGTGGACGGCGTCCTGGCGGGCGACCGGGTGGTCCTGGCCCGCGCCATCACCCTGATCGAATCCAACGCGCCCGCGCACCAGGACCTGGCCCAGGAGGTGCTGACGGCCCTGCTGCCGCGGCGCTGCGCCTCGGTGCGCGTCGGCATCACCGGCGTGCCCGGCGCGGGCAAGAGCACCCTGATCGAGGACCTGGGCACGCGCCTCCGCGCCCGCGGCCACAAGGTCGCCGTCACCGCCGTCGACCCTTCCAGCACCGTCACCGGCGGCAGCGTCCTGGGCGACAAGACCCGCATGGAGAAGCTGGCCGCCGACCCGGGCGCCTTCATCCGCCCCTCGCCCGCGGGCGGCACCCTGGGCGGCGTGGCGCGCAAGACCCGCGAGACCATCGTGCTGTTCGAGGCCGCCGGCTACGACGTCGTGCTGGTCGAGACGGTGGGCGTGGGCCAGAGCGAGGTGATGGTGCGCTCCATGGCCGACTTCTTCCTGCTGGTGCTGATCGCCGGCGCCGGGGACGAGCTGCAGGGCATCAAGAGGGGCGTGGTCGAGCTCGCCGACGCCGTCGTCATCAACAAGGCCGACGGTACGGGCGTCCGGGCCGCCCAGCGGACCCGGGCCGAGTTCGAGCGGGTGCTGCACTACCTGCGCCCGGCTACCGAAGGCTGGACGACGCGGGCGCTGACGGCCTCGGCCCTGGCCGGCCACGGCGTCGACGAGATCTGGGCGATGATCGGGGAGTTCCTGACGAAGGCGCGGGCCGGCGGCGCCTTCGACCGCCGCCGCGCCGATCAGGAGCGGGCCTGGGTGCGCGCCCTGGTGGAGGAGGGGCTGCGCGACCGCTTCCGCGCCCATCCGCAGGTGGCCGCCGCCCGGCAGGAGCTGGAGGACCAGGTGGCCCGCGGCGAACTGCCTGCCACGGCCGCGGCCCGGCGGCTGCTGGACCTGTTCGGCCAGGGCTGAACCACCGGTCCCGCTGGACTTGGGTCCCCGGTTGTGGCATACTCCCGTCGATATCGGCTCGGGGGACCGCCTCCCAATCATGAAAGCGCATGTGAAACCATGAGAACCAGCACCTGCGCGGCCGCCCTGGCCGCCCTTGTCCTCGTGTCCGTCGCCCTGCCGGTGGCCGGCCAGTGGATCGGTTTCAACCCGTCCGAGACCGTGCCCTCCGCCGAGACCTTCACCGTCGAGCTCGTGCTCGACACCGAGGGCGTGGCCGTCATGGGCGCCGACGTGCTCTTCTCCTTCGACCCGGCCGTGGTGCGCCTGGACGCGGTCACCGAGGGCGACTGGTTCACCACGGCGCCCGAGCCCTGGTTCTTCTGGGCGGACGCGGCGGAGTCCCTGCCCGGCATCGTGCACGTGACCGGCTCGGTGATGACCACCGGCCGCGGGGGCGCGGGCGCCCTGGCCGTGCTGCACTTCACGGCGCAGGCCGCCGGCTTCAGCCCCCTGGATTTCCAGGCGGTCAGCCTGCGCAGCCCCCTGAACGCCCCGGTGCCCCATACCCACAGCGTCGGCGACCGCATCGTCATCGAGGAGGCGATCGGCACCGAGGCCCGGTCGTTCGGGGATCTGAAGGCCCTCTGGCGCTGACGGCGCCGGGCCCCCGCATCCGGCGCTGGTCCGCCCCGCTGATTCGTACTACATTCCCGCGAACCGGCTGCTGATCCGGAACGTCTCCCGCTTCCTGCGAGGTTCGCGCGCCATGACCGAGACCCGGTTGCCCGAGATCGTCCTGTTCGACACCCTCAGCGGCACCAAGCGCACCCTCGAGCCCCTCGTGCCGGGCCGCTGCGGCGTCTACTGCTGCGGCCCCACGGTCTACGGCCTGACCCACCTGGGCAACGCCCGCGCCGCCCTCGTGCCGGACGTGATGGTGCGCTTCCTGCGGCACCAGGGCTACGACGTGCGCTACGTGCGCAACGTCACCGACATCGACGACAAGATCATCGCCCGCGCCGCCGAGGAGCAGCTGGCGCCGGCGGAACTGGCCCGCAAGTACGCCGACGAGTACCACCGGGACATGGACGACCTGGGCATGCTGCGGCCGGACGTCGAGCCCGCGGTCAGCGGCCACCTCGAGCCGATCATCGCGCTGATCGGGTCGCTCGTCGCCAAGCAGCTGGCCTACGCCGCCGACGGCGACGTCTACTACCGGGTGCGGGCCTTCGGTCCCTACGGGCAGCTGTCCAAGCGCTCGCTCGACGAGATGCTCGAGGGCGCCGGCAGCCGCATCGAGGTGGATCCGCGCAAGGAGTCGCCCCTGGACTTCGCCCTCTGGAAGGCCGCCAAGCCGGGCGAGCCCGCCTGGGACAGCCCCTGGGGCCCGGGCCGGCCGGGCTGGCACATCGAGTGCTCGGCCATGAGCTCGGCCCACCTGGGCGAGACCTTCGACATCCACACCGGCGGGCGGGACCTCATCTTCCCGCACCACGAGAACGAGATCGCCCAGAGCCAGGGCGCCCACGGCCCGGGCACCTTCGCCCGCTACTGGGTGCACAACGGCTTCATCAACTTCGACGGCGAGAAGATGTCCAAGAGCCTGGGCAACTTCTTCACCACCCGCGAGATCACCGCCCTGTACGACCCCGAGACGGTGCGCTGTTTCCTGCTGACGGTGCACTACCGCAGCGGCCTGAACTTCGAGCTGGAGGCGGCCTGCCCCCGCTGCGACCGGGTCCTGGCGCGCGCCGAGCAGGAGAGCGGCGCGTGCGCCGGCTGCGGCGCGGTCACGGAGCCTGAGCTGCTGCGCGCGCAGGTGCGCTTCCCCGGGCTGGAGGAGGCGGACGACCGGCTGGCCTACGTCTACACGACGCTGCAGCGGGCCGGTGCCTTCCTGGACCAGGGCGCCCCGGCGGCGGAGCCGGGGCCCGTGCTCGAGCACACCGCCGGCATGCTCGTGGCCTTCATCGCCCACATGCGCAACGACTTCAACACCAGCGGCGCCCTGGGCGCCCTCAGCAAGCCCCTGGCCGAGATCAACGGCCTGCTGGACTCGGGCAAGGGCGTGGACAAGGGCGCGCGCCGCCGGACGGTGGAGCGTTTCGTGGCCGACTTCGCCGAGGTGGCGCGGATCCTCGGCTGCTTCGGCGCCGACCCCGGGACCTGGCTCGCGCGCCGGCGCGACCTGAAGGCCGCGCGCGTCGGCCTGGACACCGCGAAGGTGGAGGAACTGGTCGCGGCCCGGCAGGCGGCCCGCCTGTCCCGGGACTTCGCCACCGCCGACCGCCTGCGCGCCGAGCTCGCAGGCCTGGGCGTGGCGGTGCAGGACGGCCCGTCCGGTTCGGTCTGGACCTTCGCCTAGCCCGGTCCCCTGCCGGCCGCAGCCGGCGGCAATCGGGCATGGGGTCGCTCGGCTTCTGGATCGTGGACGCCCGCGCCCGGGGCCGCTACGACGAGCTGCTTCTCTACGTGCTGGCGGGCGCCGGCCTCGTGCTGGCGGGGGACCTGGTCACGGCCCCGCCGCCGAACACGCGGTACAGCACCGGCAGCACCACCAGGGTCAGCAGCATGGACGTCACCACGCCGCCGATCACCACCGTCGCCAGCGGCCGCTGGATCTCCGCGCCCACGCCCGCGGACAGGGCCATGGGCACGAACCCCACGGCGTCGGTGACGGCCGTGGCCAGCACCGGCCGCAGGCGGCCCACCGCCGCCTCCACGACGGCCTGCCCCGGATCCGTGGCCGTGGCCAGCTGCCGGCGCAGGGCGTGCACCAGGATCTGCCCGTTCAGCACGGCGATGCCCGCCAGGGCGATGAATCCCACCGCGGCGCTCACGCTGAAGGGCAGGCCCCGCAGGTGCAACGCCGCCACCCCGCCCAGGAAGGCGAAGGGGATGCCGGTGGCGATGATCGCCACGTCCCGCGCCCGCTGCAGGCTCAGGTAAAGCAGGGCCAGCACCAGCAGCAGCGCGGTCGGCACCAGGATGCCCAGGCGCAGCCGCGCCCGCTCCAGGTGCTCGAACTGGCCGCCCCAGGCCACCACGTAGCCCGTGGGCAGGTCCACCTCCTGGGCGATGCGCCGCCGCGCCTCGTCCACGAACGACATCACGTCGCGCCCCTGCACCGAGCACTGCACCCGGACCAGGCGCCGGCCCCACTCGCGGTTGATGGTGGCCAGGCCCTCGGTGTCGGTGATTGCCGCGACCTGGCCCAGGGGCTGGCGCGCGCCGCTGCTGCCGCTGACCGGCAGCCCGGCCAGGGCGGCCCGGTCCTCGCGGTAGCGGTCCGGCCAGCGCACGACCAGGGGGAAGGGGCGCAGACCCTCGTAGACGTCGCCCACGGCGATGCCGCCGACCCCCTCGACCGCCTGCAGGGCTTCGCCCGCGCCGAGTCCCGCGCGCACCAGCGCGCCCCGGTCCAGGCGCACGACGACCTCGGGCTGCCCCACCACCTGGTCCACCGTCACCTCGCCGGCCCCGGGCACCGTTTCGAGCACCGCCTGCACCCGGCCGGCCAGGCGCACCAGCTCGGCGAAGTCGTCGCCGAAGATCTTCACGCCCAGGTCGGTGCGGATGCCCGAGGCCATCTCGTTCAGGCGCATCTCGATGGGCTGGGTGAAGGCGAAGCTGGCGCCGGGGAACTCGGCGACCACCGCGGCCATGGCCGCGGCCAGCTCGTCCTGGGTGCGCGCCCGCGTCCAGTGCTCGCGCGGATGCAGGGCGATGAAGACGTCCGTCAGCTCCGGGCCCATGGGGTCGGTGGCCACCTCGGCGGTGCCGATGCGCGACCAGACGGCGCGGATCTCGTCGGGAAACGACTCCAGCAGCAGCTGTTCCAGCCGCGTGTTCTGGCGCACCGACTCGTCGATGGCCACCCCCGCCAGGCGCACCGTGTTGATGACCAGGGCCCCCTCGTTCAGCCGCGGCAGGAACTCGCCGCCCAGCCGCAGGCTGCCGACGGCGCCGAGGACCACCAGCGCGGTGGCGCCGGTCAGCACCGCCCGCCGCCGCTGCAGGGCCGCCCACAGCAGCCGCCGGTAGGCGTCCTGCAGCACCCGGTCGGCGCGGCGCTCCCGCAAGGGGCCGTCCCCGCGCAGGAACCAGGAGGCCAGCACCGGGGTCAGGGTCAGCGCCAGCAGCAGGGAGGCGACCAGGGCGCACATGAAGGTCAGGGCCATGGGCCGGAACATGCGGCCCTCGGTGCCCTGCAGGCCCAGGATGGGCAAAAACACGATCAGGATGATGAGCATGCCGAAGACCATGGGCCGGGCCACCTCGCGGCCGGCCCCGGCGACGGCGTCCCGGCGTTCGGCGGCGGTCAGGGCGCGGCC
>JACZKN010000234.1 GCA_014859985.1 Candidatus Krumholzibacteriia bacterium
GGCCAGACATCTACGGAAAGGTCGGCAACTCAGGGGTCTCGGTCGCCACGCTCGACGATGCGAAGAAGCTCTACTCAGGATTCGAACTGCTCGACCCGGCAACGTCCGTTTCGATGACGATCAACGGTCCGGCGCCGATGATGCTCGCCTTCTTCCTGAACGCTGCGATCGATCAGCAGTGTGAGCGCTACATCGCCGGGCACGACATGCAGGGAGAGCTCGAGGCTGCTCTCGTCGAGCGATACGAGAATCGGGGATTCCCACGGCCCCGATACCACGGCGACCTTCCCCCAGGAAACGACGGTCTCGGGTTGATGCTTCTCGGACTCGCCGGTGATCAGGTGCTTCCGTCCGATGTCTACGAAGCAATCAAGGCAGACGTCTTGTCCCGTGTGCGGGGAACGATCCAGGCCGACATCCTCAAGGAGGATCAGGCCCAGAACACCTGCATCTTCTCCACCGAGTTCGCCCTGCGCATGATGGGGGACATCCAGCAGAGCTTCATCGACCGCGGCGTGCGCAACTTCTACTCGGTGTCCATCAGCGGCTACCACATCGCCGAGGCGGGGGCCAACCCCGTCAGCCAGCTGGCGTTCACCCTGGCCAACGGCTTCACCTTCGTCGAGTACTACCTGTCGCGCGGGATGCGCATCGACGACTTCGCGCCCAACCTGTCGTTCTTCTTCAGCAACGGCATGGACCCCGAGTACACGGTGATGGGGCGCGTGGCCCGGCGCATCTGGGCCAAGGCGATCCGCAACCTCTACGGGGGCAACGAGCGCAGCCAGAAGCTGAAGTACCACATCCAGACCTCCGGACGCTCGCTGCACGCCCAGGAGATCCAGTTCAACGACATCCGCACCACCCTGCAGGCCCTGTACGCGGTCTACGACAACTGCAACAGCCTGCACACCAACGCCTACGACGAGGCCATCACCACGCCCACGGAGGAGTCGGTGCGGCGCGCCATGGCCATCCAGCTGATCATCAACAAGGAGCTGGGCCTGGCGAAGAACGAGAACCCCCTGCAGGGCGCGTTCATCGTCGAGGAGCTGACCGACCTGGTGGAGGAGGCGGTGCTGCAGGAGTTCCGCTCGCTCAGCGAACGCGGGGGCGTGCTGGGCGCCATGGAGCGCATGTACCAGCGCACGCGGATCCAGGAGGAGTCGCTGCACTACGAGACCCTCAAGCACACGGGCGAGCTGCCCCTGGTGGGCGTGAACACCTACCTCGACCCCCAGGGCTCGCCCACGGTGCTGCCGCGCGAGGTCATCCGCTCGCGGCAGGACGAGAAGGAGTTCGCCATCGCCTCGCTGGAGGCGTTCAGGCGGCGCAACCGCGACCGGGCGCCCGCCGCCCTGGCGAAGCTGCAGCGGACGGCGGTCGAGCACGGCAACGTCTTCGAGGCGCTGTTCGAGACGGTGAAGTGCTGCTCGCTGGGCCAGATCTCAGGCGCCCTGTACGGGGTGGGGGGGCAGTACCGCCGGAACATGTAGGCGGCAGTGGGCGGCGGTGCGCGATTCCTATATAATGGTGGCCGACAAGGCGCCGGTGACCCGGTTACATCCCGGCGCGGGTGGTCATGGGGGAACGGTCCGAATCCGGGGAGCGACAATCATGAGAACGGTCCTTGCGGTGGTCCTGGTCTGCACGGGCGCGGCGGCGGCGTCCGCCCAGCCGATCGATCCCCAGGCGAACGGGATCGGCATCTTCTTCGAGCCGGGCGCCCGGGAATGGTGCGCCACGGCGGACCAGGGCACGCAACTGACGGCCTACCTGTGCCTGACCCGGGCCAGCGACAACTCCGGCTTCCTCAGCTGGGAGGCGCGGATCGAGGCGTCGCGGCCGGCCGCCCTGGCCGGCTTCGCCATCCGGGGCGACGGCGTCAACACGTCCAGCGCGCCCGACTTCGCCGTCTCCTACGGCACCCCCCTGCCCTACCAGCTGTCGACCGTGCTCATGGAGATCACCATCGACGTCGTCTGGGAGTGGTCCATCGCCCTGCGCGTGTGGCATGCCGACTCCCCCAGCGGCAGCGTCAACCTGCCGGTCTACACCACCACCGCCGAGCCGAGCGTCTACAAGTCGCTGCAGTACCCGTGGGGCTGGGACGGCATCGCCGTGCCCAACTGGATGGCGTCGGTCAACGATCCGGGCTGCGCCGGCGGCCCCTCGGTGCCGGCCGACGGCGCCTCCTGGAGCGGGGTCAAGGCCCTGTACCGCTGAGCCGTCAGAGGGGCCGGCCGATCACCGCCGCGAAGCGCCCGGCATCGGTGCCCTGGCGCCGGTGGCTGGGGTATTGCGCGTTGCAGATGGTGCAGATCCCCGTGACCGTGATCGCCCCGGCGGGCACCCCCGCCGCCTCCAGCTGCGCCCGGTTGGCGGCCCACAGGTCCAGGATCCAGCGGCCGCCCCGCGGCGTGAAGAAGCCGGCGGCGCCGGGTCCGAGGCGGGCGCTGGATCC
>JACZKN010000235.1 GCA_014859985.1 Candidatus Krumholzibacteriia bacterium
ACGCCGGGCCGGGCCGCCGGCGGTGCTGCTGCCCTGGCTGGCCGGCGGGGCGGCGGTTCCAGCGGCGGAAGGGGAAGGCACTCATGGGTGGCCCTTGTCTCCGTGAAGGTGCGGGCCGCGCTTCCCTGCGCGGCCGGACGGTGCCGGGCATTCTAGGCGAGGCGGCCGCCTCTGGCCAGCGCTACCACGGCCGCGCTACGCCGCGGCGGGGAGGCGTTGCCGCCTCCCCGCCGTCGTGCCGAAGTCTGCCGGTCCGGGCTAGAACGCGCTGGGGGTGGTGTAGTCCACCTGCCCCACCATCCAGTAGCGGTCCTGCTGGCGGCCCTGGTGCTCGACCCGCTCCGAGCGCAGGTAGAATTCGATGATGCCCTTGATGTTCAGCCGTCCCTCGTTGCCCTGCTCGATGGTGAAGTCCACCCGGTACTGGGCCCGCAGGGCGTTGGGGATGCGGTCGTCCGCCGGCGAGACCTCCCAGGTGGTCTCGGCCTCGAAGTAGTCGAACTGGATCCGGGTGATGCCCGGCACGATGTTCCCGTCCTGGCGGATGAACGGGCTGCCGGAGAACATGCGGCCGGCGATCAGGACCTCCTCGTCGAAGTCGAAGAACTCGCGGGGCAGCGAGAACTCGTCGATGGTGTCCTGGCTCAGGTAGATGACGAAACTGGGATCGATCACTTCGCGGTAGCCGTCGATATCCCGGGCTTCGTAGACCGTCTCGAAATTGGCCATCAGCTGCTCGGGCGAATTGGGGAACGGCAACTCGCCGCCGCCGCCGCCGCCGCCGCCATCGTCGTCCTCGGGATTGAAGATGCACCCCGCCGGCAGGATCAGCAGGACCGTCGCCAGCAGCATCAGGATGCGCTTCGTGTGCATATCAGACTCCTCCAACCGCATGGGGGCCGTGCTCCGGACGATCCGGGGTGACGGGAAACGTTCTGGAGTCGGCCCGCGCCTTGTGGCCAGTGTCGGCCACAATCTTAGCAAATCAATGGATTATTTGCTAGCAAACGTTCCGCGCAGGACCCCCATCGAAGACAGAAGTTGGCCCGGATTGTCCGGATTGCTCTCCCCCTGCTGATCCCTCCAACCGCTAATATACCAGAAGTTCCCGGCGACGGAAAACGTAATGATGGCCGAGGCCCGGTAGCGGGTCGTGGAATTGTCCGCCGGATTGGTGACGATGATGTCGTAAATGACTCCCTCCCAAACGGTTTCGCTGCCGGTGTCCGGGGGCGGGGTGAACCCGTCGTCCTTCATCTGGGCCTCGATCGTGACCCCCGAATTGTAGAAATTGTTGATGAAAGCCACCTCGCGGGCCCGGTCCCAGCCCGCGAAGGCGCCGGGAAAGAGGGTCTCGGCCTCGGAGTCCGGCAGGTAGATGAACACGTCGGGGTTGACGTTGTTCTCCCAGCCGGGAGCGTGGCCCGCCTCGAGGCTGCGCTCGAGATTGGCCCACACGTTGGCCGACGACGTCTGCGGCAGGTAGGGCACCGGCGAGGCCGTGCTGGGTGGCTCGGGGTCCCGCGGATCGAAGATGCAGCCCGCGCAGAGCGCGAGCGCGGCCAGCCCCACGGCGACCGCCGAAGCGCAAAACGGGATCCGTGCGTTCATCTCAGAAGCTCCATTTCAGCCACACGTCCGTTTCCCAGTAGTCGGCGCTCGTCTCGGTGATGCTCGGCCCGTAGGCGTTGAACTTCCGCACCATGGCCGCGAGTTCCAGCGGACTCGTCTTGCCCCACTTCTTGCGCACCTGGGCGCCCACCCAGACCTCCCCCGAGTACTGGACCGTGGTCCTGGTGGTGCGGCCGAAGGTGTCGGTGATGTCCTTCTGGCGGTAGGTGGCCGTCTCCAGGATCACGCCGGGAGCCGCCTCGAAGGTCAGGCGCAGGTCGAGCTTGTTGGTGGTGACGATCTTGTCCTTGAAGTAGGTGCTGCCCCCGGCCGCGTCCTCGCCGGTCTTGGTGGCGTTGAAGCGCTTGTTGTAGTCGTGCTTGGCCACCAGTTCGAGACGCTCGCTGGCCTGGACGCTCACCTGCGTGGCCAGATTGCCGCGCTTGTTGTAGTCGTCGTTGCGGGAGACGGACTCGAGTCCCGAGTGCACGTAGTCGGTGTACTCGATGTCCAGGCGGTAGCTCTGGGTCAGGCGCAGCCAGGCGGCCGGGTCCCAGGTGTAGGCCGGCGCGATGGCGTAGTTGTCCTTGAGGTTGTTGTTGGACGAGCGCGACTCGCGGATCGAGAGGTCCTCGATCTGGCGGTAGTCGCAGGCCAGCTGGGTGCGGAAGGCGCTCCACGCCCGCTCGACCTTCAGGTTCAGGTCCGACTGCAGCCGGTCCTTGTCGTTCTCGTTGTACTGGTCCTGGGCGATCTCCTGGCCCAGCCGCTGGCCGGCCCGGAAGGTCATCTTGGTCGCCCGGAACAGGGTCCGGTACCAGGCCAGGCCCAGGTCCCGGTTCTTGGAGTACTGCCGCCCGCGGTAGGTGGTGGCGTTCTTGTAGCGCTGGTCGTCCCAGCGGTACTGCCAGCCGTAATCCACGACGAAGGAGTCGCGCCCGGCGGCGAAGCTGAGCGCCGCGGCGGCCCGGTCTTCCTGCCGCTCGGTCAGGCCCTTGCCGCTGGCCGCGTACTCCAGGTCCTCGGTGGCCCGCGAGAGGCTGCTGACCAGCTTGAAGCGGCCCAGGCGCAGCGTGTTCTCGAACTCCATGGCCAAGGCGTCCTTGGCCTCCAGCTCCGAGACGATCTTCTGGTCCTCGGGCAGGCCCGTGGTGTCCACCAGGCCGTTGGCGTTGCGCCGGTAGTCCAGGTAGCGCTTGTCGAAGTTGGCCCTGGAGACGTGCACCCGGCCGCCGGCCCAGCGCCGGTCGTAGTAGACGCCCACGCCCAGGGTGTCGCCGCTGGCGGACGACGGGGCGTCCCGCTCGCCCAGGGAGCGGGTGCCACTGGTGCCCGAGGCGTACAGGCGGCCGGCCAGCGTCACCCCCGGCGCGATCTCCAGGCCGCTCTGCAGCCCGGCCGCGGCCGTGCCCTCGGTGAAGTCGTTGCGCTGGTTCTGGGTGATGCTCTTCTGGTCCTCCACCGTGCCCACGCCCCGGAAGGTGTGCACGAAGGCGCCGGTCCGGTACCTGGACTTGGCCAGGTTGAGCGAGCCGCGCAGGTAGTCGCGCTTGGCCAGGTTCTCGTAGCCCGTGGCGTTGACCGTCCGGTCCTCGGACCAGTCCCAGGTGCCCAGGATGGTCGCGGTCAAGGGCAGCAGGGCGCCGGCGTTCCAGTTGAGCTGGTCCTCGCGCCTCTCGATGGTCTTGTCCTGCTTGCGGTAGTCGGCCCAGGACCAGCCCAGCTTGTTCTCGAAGGAGGCCCCGCCGCTCAAGCCCACGTTGGTGAGCCACTCGCCGTAGTACTGGTACTGCTGCACCGAGGCCTTCACGCCGGCCTTGGGGGTGTTCACGAACGAGACGAAGAAGGGACCGGACGCGGCGGCCGCGCTCTGGGCGGCGGCCGCGCCCAGGCCGCCGAGGCCGGGGGG
>JACZKN010000236.1 GCA_014859985.1 Candidatus Krumholzibacteriia bacterium
CACCCTGGTCGTCAGCCCGGGCCGCCCGTGGGCCTGGGCCGCGCTCGAGGTCGCGGGCGAGGATTTCCCGGGCCGGGACCACCTGCTGGCCACCTGGCTGCCCCGGCCGGGAGACCGCTTCGACGCGCCCGACCTGGACGCCGGCATCGACCGGGTCCTGATCGGGGCCGGAGAGGCCGGACGCCCCTTCGCGCGATGGGTGACGCGAACGGTAGAACTCGATGAAGAAAAACATTTTGTCAGGATCGAAGCCGCGCTGCTGGCCGGGTACGCGGCGTGGCTCGGGCCGGTCACCACCAGCCTGCCGCCGGGCCGGGCCTCGGCCTTCGCGGTGCGCACCTCGGGGCTGGAGACCGGGGCGCCGTTCCGCCAGTCGGAGCTGGCCCGGGCGGTCGAGCGCCTGCTGGCCCGGGACCTGTACGCCCGGGTGGACGAGCCGGTGGTCCATGTGACAGCCGCCCTGGACACCGTGGGGGTGCACCTGCCGATCGTGCCCCGGCGCAAGGCCAACCGCGCCCAGGTGGTGCTGGGCCTCAGCCGCCGCGAGGAAGGGGGCAGCCGCCTCAGCGGCCAGGTGGACCTGGACCTGCCCAACCTGGCGGGCACGGGCCGTGCGCTGGCCGTCGGCTGGCGCGACGACGGCGACCGCACCAGCCGCTTCGGGTTCCGCTACCTGGAGCCGCTGGCCTTCGGCACGCCCCTGGATACGGATCTCGCCCTGGACAACGAGGTGCAGCAGGATGCCTACACCCTCTTCCGCGTGGACAACCGCTGGCGGCTGCCGGTGGTGGCCCTGTGGGGGGTGGAGGTGGGCATCGGCTGGGACCGGGCCACCTACCCGACCGGCAGCCTCGAACGCACCAACCGCACCCGCGCGCGCGGCGCGGTGCTGCACCGGCGCGGCGACCGCTCCCGCAGCGGCTGGGAAGGCGTCTTCGCCGTGGAGGAGGCCTGGCGCGAGGCCGTGGCCCGCACCGACACCGTGGACGGCGTGCCGTCGGCCCCGGCGCAGCTGGGGCAGGCCACCGACCAGCGCATCTTCGAGATCGACGCCGCCGGCGAGCTCTGGGTCGCCGCCGGGGTCAGCCTGTACGCCCGCGGCGCGTTCCGCGAACTGTCCGGCGGCGGGGGCGAGGTGCCCCTGTCCGAGCAGTTCCGCTTCGGCGGCGCCAACAGCCTGCGCGGGTACCGGGAGGAGGAGTTCCACGGCTCGCGAGCCGCCTGGGGCGCGGTGGAACTGCGGCTGGGCACGGCCCGGGGCTCGCGGCTTTACACGTTCTACGACCTGGGGTACTTTGCTTTCGTGACCGCCGACCCGACGCCCGCCGACCCGGAGCGGCGGTCGCTGCGCAAGGGCCGGCCCCGCGGCTACGGCCTGGGCATCCTGGCCCGCACCCCCGGCGGCGACCTGTCCCTGGCCGTCGGCTTCCCGGGCACGGTGGACTTCGACCAGGCCAAGCTGCACGTCACCCTGATGGAATCCTTCTGAGCGGCGGTCCCGGCGCGGTTGCGGCCGGACCCCGCCAGGGCAGCCCGCGGGCGGTCCGGCCGCCGCGGACGAGCGGAGCACCATGGACCGCGAAACCGCCGGCCGGGAGATCACGCGCCTGCGCGCGGAGATCGAACGCCACCGGGACCTCTACTACAACCGCGAGACCGCGGAGATCTCCGACGCCGAGTACGACGCCCTCGAGCGGCGCCTGGCCGACCTCGAAACCGCCTTCCCCGGGCTGGGGACCGCCGACAGCCCCACCGCCACCGTCGGGGCCGACCAGGACGCGCGCTTCCCGTCGGCGCCCCACAGCCGGCCCATGCTCAGCCTGCAGAACAGCTACGACCTGGACGAGGTGGCGGCCTTCGCCGAACGGGTGGCCCGCACCCTCGACACCGACGACCTGCTCTACACCGTCGAACCGAAGATGGACGGGGTGGCCCTGGCCGTGCGCTGGCGGGACGGCCGCCTGGCCCTGGCCCTGACCCGCGGCGACGGCGCCCGCGGCGACGTCATCACCGCCAACGCGTCGACCATCGCCGGCGTGCCCGTCGCGCTGGCCAAGGGCTGGCGCGCGGCCTTCCCCGGGGGCGCTGCGGCCGCGCCGGATGCCTTCGAGGCCCGCGGCGAGGTCTTCCTGGGCCTCGAACGCTTCCGCGCGCTGAACGCCGCCCGCGAGGCGGCCGGGCTGGAGGTGCTCGCCAACCCCCGCAACGCCACCGCCGGCACGCTCAAGACCCTCGACACGGACGAGGTGGGCCGGCGCGGCCTGTCGGTCTTCTTCTACCAGCTCATCCTGCTGGACGCCGAGGACCGGCCCGCGCCCGATCCGTTCGTCGGCCACCAGGCCGAGCTCGCGGTCCTGGGCGCCCTCGGCCTGCCGGTCAATCCCTTCCTGCGCACGGCCCGGGGGATGGACGAGCTGCGCGCCCACCTGGCCGAGCTCGGGGCCCGCCGCCACGACCTGGACTACCAGATCGACGGCGCCGTGATCAAGGTGGACAGCCGCGAGTGGCAGGAGGCCCTGGGCAGCACCGCCAAGGCGCCGCGCTGGGGCCTGGCCTACAAGTTCGCCGCCGAGGAGGCCACGACCAGGCTGCGGTCCGTCACCCTGCAGGTGGGCCGCACCGGCGTGATCACGCCGGTGGCCGAGCTCGAACCCGTCCTCCTGGCCGGCACCACCGTGTCCCGCGCCACCCTGCACAACTGGCAGGAGATGGAGCGCAAGGACATCCGCCAGGGCGACACCGTCGTGGTGGTCAAGGGCGGCGACGTCATCCCCAAGGTCCTGCGGGTGCTGACGGAGCTGCGCACCGGCGGCGAAGAGGCCGTGCCGCGGCCGGTGCACTGCCCCGAGTGCGGGCAGCCGACCCGCCGCCTCGAGGGGGAGGTGGCCGTGCGCTGCATCAATCCCCTGTGCCCGGCGGTCCTGGCCGGCCGCCTGCGCCACTTCGCCGGCCGCGACGCGTGCGACATCGAGGGCCTGGGCGGGCGCTCGGTCGAACTCTTCCTGGAGCGGGGGCTCGTCGCCGGACCGGCCGACCTCTTCCGGCTCGAGCACGGCCTGCTGGCCGACCTGCCGGGCTGGGGCGCGAAGTCGGCCGACCGCCTGCTGGCCGGCCTGGCCCAGGCCCGGCAGCGGCCCTGGGCCGCGAAGATCTTCGCCCTGGGCATCCCGCAGGTGGGCACCAGCACCGCCCGCACCCTGGCCGGCCGCTTCCGGGGCATCGACGACCTGCTCGACGCCACGCCCGACCAGTTGGCCGAGCTGCCGGACATCGGCCCCACTGTGGCGGCGGCGGTCCGGGGATTCCTCGACGGCGAGGGCGGCGCCCGCCTGGTCGAGGAGCTGCGCAGCGTGGGGTTCTTCCTGGCCGCGGAGGCGGTCCCGCCCGCAGCGGCGGCGGCCACCCTGGGCGAGGGTTACTTCGCCGGCGGCACCTTCGTGCTCACCGGCACCCTGGCCGGCATGACCCGCAGCGCGGCCCAGCGGGCCATCGAGGCCCGGGGCGGCAAGGTGACCGGCAGCGTGTCGAAGAAGACCACCGCCGTCGTGGCCGGCGACAAGGCCGGCGGCAAGCTGGACAAGGCCCGCGAGCTGGGGGTCGAGATCCTGGACGAGGCCGCGTTCGCGGCGCACCTGGCCGCCACCGGGGACGGCACCGGTGGGCGTTGACCGCCACCTGCTGCTGGCCCGGCCCCGCGACCCGGCCCTGACCCGCTGGCTGGCCCTGGACCTGGCGGGCGGCGAGAGGGTCTTCGCCACCGCCGACCCGCGCGGCCCGGTGGACGGTGCGCCCGGCGCGGTGGTGATCGCCGGACGCGGCGACGCGTGCGCCGCCCAACCGGCCGGCGGCCTGCTGGTGAGCGAGGACGTGTTCTGGTCCCTGCTCGACCCGCTGGGGCAGCAGTGGGACGCCGAGGCCCTGCCGCCCGATGGCATCGCCGCCGAGAGCGAACTGCGCCGGGTGCGGCGCGCGGCCCTGGCCGGCGTGCGCCGCTGGCAGGACCGCGACGAGGGACTCCGCGCAGGCTGCCGGGGTCTGCTCCGGGGTTTCCAGCCCGACCTGGCGCCGCTGCTGGATCT
>JACZKN010000237.1 GCA_014859985.1 Candidatus Krumholzibacteriia bacterium
GGCCGGGGGCGCGGGCGGTGCCGGCGGTGCGGGCGGCGGATCGGCCAGCACCAGGGACAAGGGCACCACGCAGGCGGCCAGCAGCGCGGCCACCAGGACGACGCGGGTCTTGGGCACGGTTCTCATGGCGGACTCCTCGAGCTGGTGGGCAATCCGGCTGAGGAGCTCGCTCTTGCCCCGCAGCAGGGTGGACGCCGAACTGGTGACGACCGGGCCGATGAGCGCGGTCTCGGCCAGACCGGCCAGGAAGCGGGTGTAGGCCAGGCGCGCGCCGGGGTCCGCCGCCAGGCAGCGGTCGTCGCAGGCCATCTCCCGCCAGGTGCGCAGGCGGCGGATCAGCAGGTGCACCAACGGATGGAAGAACCACGCCGCCTGGACCACGATCTCCAGGGTCAGCACCAGCCCGTCCCGCCGCTGCACGTGGGCCAGCTCGTGGCGCAGCACGGCGGCGCGGGCGGTGCGGTCCCACGTGTCCCAGGCCGCGGGCACGTAGATGGTGCGGGGCCAGGGCCCGAAGCTGAGCGGCAGGGGGATGCCCGCCGAGCGCTTGACCGCCGGCCCGGCCCGCCGCACGTCCGCCGGCAGTTGGTCCGGGTCCACCGGCACGGCGCCCCGCACGGCCACCGCCAGCTGCGCCGTCTGCAGCGCCACCCAGCCCAGCCGGGCCAGCGCCACGCTGGCCCAGGCCAACAGCAGCACCGCGGGCAGGGTCAGGCCGCCGGTCCAGGCGGGGCCGGCCGCGGTCTGGTGCCGGGTTTCGCCGAACGGGAACAGCAGGGTCGAGACCGCATCGGCGGCGGGCGCCGCGGCGTCGGCCGCGGGCCGGGCCACGGGCAGGAATGCCGGCAGCGCCAGCTTCACCACGCCGGCGGTGGCGACGGCCGCGCGCACCTTGGCCGGAGCATCGCGCAGGACGTGCAGGGCCAGGAACACCAGCCCTAGGAAGACGGTGTTCTGCAGGGCCAGGGGCCCCAGCCAGCCGGCCCAGGCCGCGCCCCACTCGTTCAGGGTGGCGATCATGATCCGCCCTCCTTCAGTTCGCGCTCGCGGCGGGCGATCAGCCGCTTGATCTCGGCCAGGTCCGCCAGGTCCACGTCGTCCAGGGACATGAGGGTGTTCGCGAGGGCGGGCACCGAGCCGCCGAAGACCCGGCTCACCAGCGACGACATCTCGCTGCGGGTGGTCTCGTCCCGGCTGCGGACCGGGGTGTAGAAGTTCACCAGGCCGGTCTTGCGGCGGCCTAGCAGCTTCTTCTTTTCGAGAGTGTTCAGCACCGTCTGCACGGTGGTGTAGGCCTTCTCGCCCCCGGGGTAGAGGTGCTCGAGCACGTCGCGCACCGACACGGGGCGGTCCAGGTCCCAGGCCGCCTGCATGACCTCCCATTCGGCGGGGGTGAGCTTCCGGGGTTTCGGGCGCGTGGGCATGGCGGGCTCCGGGGGCTGGGGT
>JACZKN010000238.1 GCA_014859985.1 Candidatus Krumholzibacteriia bacterium
CCGACCCTGCGGGATCGTGCCGCGGCGCCGCCGGTCCATTGGTTGCCGGCGACGGTCGAGGCGGCCACCGTGCGGTCGGACGCGGCGGCGGTGCCCGCGGCGCTCGCCGAGGCCCTCGCGGTGTACGGGCGCCACGATACCGGGGCGGCGATCCCTGCGCTGGAGGCTCTCGAGCTGGACGCCGGCTGGGCGTCGCTGCGGGACCTGTACCTCCTGTCCGCCCTGGCCAACGCCGGGCGCGTCGCCGCCGCCGAGACCGTGCTCGTCCGGCTCGACGCCGCGACGCTGCCCCACGGTCCCCGGCACGAGGCCTGGTGGTACCGGTACGTCCTGCTGACCCGGACCGGACGCCAGGACGAGGCCCGGAGCCTGCTGGGGGACCTGGAAGGGGTCGAGGGCGAGATCGGCGACCTGGCCCGGGCCGAACGCAGGCGGCTGGAAGCCGGTGCTCAGGGCAAGCCGTAGAGCACGAATCCTGCCCAGTAGATCGGATGGGCGTAGGGCTGCCGACCGTCGGCGTCGCGCACTTCGCGCAGCCAGCGGGCCGCCTCGGCGAGGGCGGCGGCGCAGGCCCCCGGAGCGTCGGCGGTGCCCGCGGTGTCCAGGGCCCGGTAGAACCGGTCCATGAACAGGGCCGTGGCCCGGTCATCGACATCCCACCGGCTGGCCACGACGTGCCGGGCACCGCTGCTCAACAGGACCTGGGCCAAGCTGCTGTATTCGTTCCAGGTGCGGGGCCGGCCGTGGGCCGACGAGCACCCGGCCAGCACGGCCAGGTCGGGCCGCAGGTCGTAGAAGTAGAGCAGTTCTCCGGCCTCCACGAGGTCACCCCCCGGACCGTCTTCCTCCCGGCCCGACACCACGAGCGCGTCCCGTTCGGGGACAGTCGCGTTGCGGATGTGCCCGCCGAAGTGCGCCAGGCCCAACCGGCCGAGCCGACCTGCGGCGTCCCACTGTTCGAGCACGGCTTCGGTGGCGGCCGCGCCACCGAGGGTCCTCGCCGCCGGGTAGAGTTGCTTCAGGAGGGCGAGCTCGCCCGAGGTGTCGAGGGCGCGGAGTCCGGGCCCGGGGCGGCCCCCGTCGACCAGCAGGACGTCGCGATCTTCCTCCGCAAGGGCCGGACGGGCGGCGAGATCGGCGAAGATCTCGAGCGCCGGCACCGTGGCGACCGCGGCCGGGGCCCCCGGGCAGAACTCCATGCGGACCATTTGCGACAGGCCGATGCTGACCACCGTCGTGACGCCCTGCAGGTGGGGGACGGCGGGACCGAGGATGCGGGTCGCCTGGCGCCGGAGCCGGCGTTCGAGCTCCGGGTCGGCCGCGACCGCCGTGGGCCAGGCCGCCGCCCGCTGCAGGGTGCGGCGCAGGGCGACGTCCTCGCGCAGGAGCGCGGCCAGGGTGTCCCCGGTGGCCGATTCGCCCAGGATCCAGCGCAGGCCCGTGTCCGGGCGGACCACCACCAGCCAACGGTCCTGGCGCCGGACGGTCAGCCGTTCGGGGTTGCTGCCCCCAAGCTCGAAGGAGACGGTGCCGACCAGGGCCGACCCCGCCTCCAGGTGGTCCTGAACCGCGGCGGCGGGCACCTCTGGTCCTTCCGTCGGCAGGTCCAGACCGCGGAGCGTCTCCTGGAGGTCCGCCCAGGCCTGCAGGGCCGCTAACGAGGCCGCCTGGGGCGGGGCGTCGGGCGGGGCCGCGTCGAGCTCGGCCAGGGCGATCCGGATCCGTCCATAGATGCGCCGCAGGTCGGCGCGGGCCGCGGGGTGGGCCTCCAGCCAGCGGCGCAGGCGGTAGAACTCCCGGGTCACGGGCGACTGGCTTTGGCCCCAGGTCACGAACGCATCCTCCCAACGCCCCTCCTGCAGCTGGACCCAGAGCAGGCGCCGGTAGCCCAGCGGCGAGCAGGCGGCAGAACGGGCGTAGCCGAAGGGGAAGCCGGGCCGCGCCGCCTGCTGGATCCGGATCTCCTGCAGCGCGGTCTCGCGGCAGGCGGCCAGGTCCCCGGCCAAAGCGGCCTGGTCGAAACGCAGCTCGCAGATCGTGCCCATCAGGGTGTGGCGCTCCATGCCCAGGGCCCGGAGTTCCGCCTCGGCTTCGGCAAGCCGTTGCATGGCCTCGCCGAAGCGGCCGGCTTCGTAGAGGTTCCAGGCCAGCCAGACGAGGTTGTCGGCGGTGTCCGGGTCCGGCGCGGGCAGGTTGGCGCGGCGGTAGGCCAGGGCGTCCTCGTAGAGCGGTACGGAGGCGGCGGAGCCGGTTTCGGCACGGATGAAGTTGGCGTGGGCCTGCTTGAGACGGCCGCGCACCCGCGGGTCTGCCTGCGCCGTGGCCAGCAGGGAGTCGGCGGCCTGCAGGTCCGCGCGCGCGTCCCCTGCAGAAAGCAGACGACGACGGAGCAGCGCCCGCCAGAGCAGCGCTTCGCCCAGGTGCCGGTCATCGCCGCCGCCGGCGCGGGCGGCCGCCACGGCGGCATCGACGGCCAGGGTGGCGGCGAAATGGTCGCCGCACTCGTAGGCCAGGCCGGCGATCCGGTTCAGGTCGGCCACCAGCCGGCGGGGGTCAGCGGTCCCGGCGGCGGCCGCGTCCACGGCCATGACGTAGGCGGCGATGTAGTCCTGGTTGCGGCGCAGACCTGCGAAATCCGCTGTTGCGGCGTCCCTTGCGTCATCGGCCACCGCCGGCCGGAACAGGCCTGCGGCCAAGGCGCAAAGCAGAACCAGCGTCTTGGGTGACGTTCCGAGGTGCACGGGGGACTCCCGGGGTGGGAACAGGTGATGCCGCGCTTGGCTGGCGAGAGGTGTGCTGGTCCTGTGTTGAGTCTATGGGGCCGCTCGGTTCCTGGCAACTCCGGTCGAAACGCTCCGGGAATCGGTGTTGGATCCGCGGGGTGCGGCTCGCTTGGACAGGTGTCCGTCACCGTGGCACGGCCGCCAGGCCGGAGCCACGTCCCCGATTCGACCTACGACCCGAAGGAGTCGCCCATGTCCGCAAGGTACGGCACGACAAAACTGTTCTTCACCATCATCCTGGCGGTCGCCCTGCTGGGCGCGGTGTCCGCGTCGGCGGACATCAGCAACGTCATTCTCGTCGAGCAGCACATGCGCTTCTTCGCCGCATGCCCGGCCGGAGACATCGTCCACAACCTGTCGTTCTACCTTGTGGACGACTACGGGAGCCCCATCGTGGGCGCCAACACCCGCATCTCCTTCTACACGAACGCCGAGCCCTATTCGGTGGTCTTCTGCGACGACCCGACCGGGGGCCAGTCGGACTACTTCTATCCGGTGGGAAGCGAGGGCAACACCTACCATTACACCTTCGCGCTGGCGGCGGGGGTCGAGGTCGACCACACCTCGCACAACGTCCGCATGCGCGTGGAGTGGGGGTCGAACTACGAGTTCTCCGACCTTCTGCTTCCTTTCATCTCGAGCCCCGATCTGAACGGCGATCTGGTGGTCAACCTCGGCGATTATGGCGTATTCGCGACCATCTTCAGGGGAGACTACGACTTGCGGGCTGACCTCGACAACAACGGGGAGGTCAACCTGGGGGACATCGCGATCCTCGTCAATCATGTCGGCCATACCTGCCCATAACAGCGGGCACCGCGGTCGCACGCCCCCGCCGGCAACCGGCCGGCGGGGGCTGTCGCAGCTGTAGGTGCGGAAGGCCTCCGGGACGGGCTCCGTCAGCAGCGGCGCGAAGACCTCGACATTGACGGTGAAGGTCGTGCCGCAGGCGTCCGATGCGGTCGGAATATGCGCCTCTTGTCCTGCCCCATGTTAGGTCTGGCCCCCCTCCTACGCTCTGCAGAGTAAGGCCCGCATGAGACCACGGGCCGGCGGGCGTTGCAGCGGCTCGCGGATCCTGCATTCCCGGAGCCGTCGCGGGCTCGCCCGCGGACCCCACTACCGAAAAGGACCTCCTCATGAAGAAATACCTGATCATCACCCTGGCACTATTCGTGGTTGCCGGTTGCAGCCAGGACAGCGATCCGGTGGCGCCGGCGGCCGACGTTGCAGGACCCGCGATCGGCAGCGACGAGAAGGCCGGCGGTGGCGGGGCTCCCGTGGCGCCGGAATGCGGCTACCTGCTGTCGCCGGAGGGCCTGCAGGCGTTCATCGACCTCGCCAAGGCAGCGTGCAATCCCCAGAACTCCAACGTTACGGGCTCGAACCGCCACCGCGTATGGGTGGGCGGCGGCGTGATCGTCAACGACGAGAGCTACAGCATGCGCTGGCAGCAGGTCGACGGCGACTTGCTGAAGACCTACTACCTCAGAGACTGGTGCCTGTTGGGCGAAACCCACGGGTTCGATGCAGAGGGGGACATCGAGGTCACCCCGGAAATGATCCAAGCCAACGCCGACATGTTGCATGTGGCACTGCTTCCAGAGAACCGGGCCACGATGATCTTCGACCCGTATGATCGGCCCGGAGTCAGCATCTACTGCGAATCATGGGTCAACGGCAGCTACCACGTGTATTTCGACTACATCGGTACGGCGGGTGCGCGGCGGGCCTTCACGATGCGGCTCGTCGTGACCGAAAACTTCATCCCGACCGTTCTACCGACGGATCCGCGCTGAACAGGGGGTAGGCCTCGGCCGCCCGGCTTGCCGGGCGGCCGGGCTGTCCCGCCCCACGGCGCGTCCCATCATGCCCAGAAATCCCACGACGAGAACTCAAGAAATCGATCGGTCGCCTCTTGGTCCTCGGAAACCCGTCACAGCACCCCGACCTGCCTCGGACGGTGTTGGCAACCTATGCGCGAACACACTGGCGTGAAGCCGTTGTGGCCCATGCCCACGGACCACGGCTTGCCCAGGAGTTCGCTGGTTTTGTGGGCGTGGCCGAAGTGTCGGTCGGCGGCGAAGACGTGCGTGGTCTTGGCTCAGGGGTTCAGACCAGCCCAAGGACGAGTTGGCGGCCGGTGAGGGGAGTTGAGGAGACTTCACCCCGTCCCGCGGCGACCTACTTCTTCAACCACCAGTACCGGATGAAGTTGTATGCGGCCAGGAACGGCAGGAGGAAGGCCGTCACCACGCCGAAGAGCAGCTTGCTCATGATCTTGCCAGCCTCGAAGCCGTCGCTCAGCGAGGTGTCCCTGCCGGCGGCCTTGCGGGCCGCGCGGTCGAGGTCCGCCCTGGTGACGGCCTCGTCGCTTTCGCCGGCGAAGGGTTCGAAGTCGTCGATGGTGGAACGGCCCCGGGCCAGGAAGTTCGGATACCAGGCCGAGACGATGTAGGCCAGACCGCTGATGATGAAGTAGATCCCGAACGACACCGGCGAGATGCCCTCGAAATCCGAGCCGCCGGGATCGATCTTGTTGGCGGCGAACATCAGGAGCGTCAGCAGGACCGCGAACACCACGGCGTTGATGCTGCCGTGCCACGAGCGGTCGGCGAGGCGATCGTAGTGGATGGTCAGGTGCTCGAGCTCTCGTCGGTAGTCGCCGTTCCCGGTGTTGGCGGAGGCGTTGTCTAGCAGACGCTTGATCTCCGCCATTTCCCCGGTGCGGGTCGGCTTGTAGGTGCCGTCGACGGTGAACAGAAGGTGCTTGGCTTGCTTGAGGGATTCCATCGATCATCTCCGATTCGGGAACCGCGGGGGGAAGCCATTTCGCGAACCACCAGTCAATTATGGTTCGTGGGGCGGGGGATGATTGTTAGGTATCGATGAAATCGAGTCCCGCGCGGGCTGGCCTTACATGATCGATCGCCACATCTGCCCTTCACGTGAAGGGCAGGCTGGCTGAAACTGCAAAAACGGCCTCACCACCGCCCCCTCTTCTTCTTCCTCCGCGCCCCCTTCGTACCCTTGCCGTGGTCCTTGCGCGCTTCCTGCCTAGGGCCGACGGCGTCTGCCCGCCCCGGCGCCCGCAGCCATTCCCGCGCGCCCGGGGTCGCGTCCACGG
>JACZKN010000239.1 GCA_014859985.1 Candidatus Krumholzibacteriia bacterium
ACGCGGTCGTCATCGCGCAGCTTGGCGGCCAGGGTGTGGCAGGCGGTGCAGTGCTCGAGGTGGGCCGCGACGGCGGCACGGTCGCGCTCGGCGAGTTCGTGCAGAGTCTGCGCCGCCAGCAGTTCGCGGATATCCTGGCAGGTGTCAGCCATGGCGGGTCGCCTCCTCCTGTTCGAGCAGGACGCGCAGGCGCAGGCGGGCGCGGTGCAGTCGGGTGCAGGCGCCGGCGGGGCTGAGGCCCAGCTCGGCGGCCAGGGCCGCGGTGTCCTTGCCGTCGAAGTAGTAGAGCAGCAGGGGCAGGCGGTGGTCCTCCGGCAGGCATGCCAGGGCCTGGCGCAGGGCGGCGAACCCGTCTTCCGGTGCGGCCGTCACGGCCGCGACCGCGTCGGTCAGGGGACGCTCCGGCCGGCGCGCCCGCCGGCGCAGCAGGTCGCGGCAGCGGTTGCGGGCGATCTGGCCGATCCAGCTGCCGAAGCGGGCATCGTCGCGCAGGTCCGGCAGCTTCCGGAAGCCGCGCATGAAGGCGTCCTGGACCGCGTCCTCGGCGTCGGCGGCCTCGCCGAGCAGCGCGAGGCAGATGGCGAACACGCGCCGCACGTGGCGGCCGACCAGGTCCGCGTAGGCGAGGTCGTCACCGCGTCGGCTCGCTTCGACCAGGCGTTCTTCCGGCAGGTCCATGCCCGTAGCCCCTCTCTTCACCAAGCAGGACGACGAGGAGGCGAGTTTCCTTTCACGAAAACCCGAGCATGACGCATCGGCGCGCCATTGTCACGGCCCGGACCGGCAAGGCGGCATTCCGCTGGTGATGGTGCACGGTGGTAAGGTACAGTCGCGGGAATCGCCCCGGTCCCGTCCCGGCTCTTGACCGCCGGAGGTCCGTCATGCCCGTCCGTGCCGCCCTGGTCATGGTTCTCGCCACGCTCGCCGCAGGGTCGGTGCCGCCGGCCCTGTCGGGCGAGGTCGTGGACATTCCCTGCACGTTGGCCGCGGGCGATACCGTCGTGCTGGACGTCACGCGCGGCAGGGAACAGGCCGGCGGCGACACTCGCCCCCGGGACGTCGCGGTGGCCAGCCCCGTGCGGTTCGTCGTCACGGCCCGCAACGAGCGGGGATTCGTGCTCGCCTGGCGGACGGACTGGGAGGATCTCGGTGCGGTCCTGGCCGCGGCCGGCAGCGGCGGGGTCGCGGATTCGCTGGCCGAGGTCGTCGGCGAGATGGCCCGGCACGAACTGCTCATCCAGACCGACGAGCTCGGCACCCCCCTCGAGCTCGTCAACGGGGCCGAGACCTTGGCGCTGGTGCAAAGGGCGGCCGACCGCATGGTCGCCTCGCTCGAGCTCGACGAGGCGCAGAGGCGATCCTTCGCGGACATCATGGAGAGCATGCTCTCCCCGCAGGTCATTCTCGGTCGGGCCATGCAGGACGCGAGCATCTATTTCATGTTCACCGGCGGCTCGTACGAAACAGGCGAGGAGTACGAATTCGAGGATGTCCTGGCCAACCCGCTGGGTGGCGAGCCCTTTCCCGCCCTGGTCCGTTTCCGGGCCGACCCCGGCGACGTCGCCGGCAAGGTGACCATGACGTACACGCAGGACACCGACGAAGCCGCCGTCCGGGCTTTCCTCGAGGACTTCGCGGCGCGCCTGCCGGACGGGGAGACGATGCGCGAGGAACTCTCCGACGCGGAGCTCGGGATCTCGACGCATGCGACCTACGTCATCGATCTGGCCAGCGGGCTGCCCGATCGCATCGATTTCGAGCGTAGGATCGACCTGGGGCCCGGCCGGCGGGTCGATACCCTCGTCATCGAAACAAGGCCCCGGCCGGGGCGCTGACGGCACGCCCGGCCTCCGGCATGCTATAATGGACTTGCCGTGTCCGGCCGGCACCCGGGCCGGTGCGGCACGGAGGTCCGACCATGCGTCCGCCACGCACGATTCCGTACCTGTTGCCGGCCGTCCTCGCCGTCCTCTGCGGCGCAGCCGTCCACGCCCAATACCCCGTCGCCACCGCCGACCTGACCCTCTACGACGCCGCCCGCAGTGACCGCGCCGTCCCGCTGGACCTCTACTACCCGGCGACGGCCGCGGGCGCGGACCAGCCGGTGGCGGAACCGCCGGCCGGGGGATTCGCCGCCGTCGCCTTCGGCCACGGCTACCAGATGACGGCCGGGGTCTACGCCTGGATCGGCCAGCGGCTGGCGGCGGCGGGCTGCGTGGTGGCGGTGCTCCGGACCGCGGGCGAGCTGTTTCCCGACCACGCGGCCTTCGGCCTGGACTTGGCCTTCGCGGCGCGCAGCCTGCGCGACGCGGGGGACGATCCGGCCTCGCCCTTCTTCGGGCGCATGGGGCCGCGCACCCTGGCCATGGGCCACAGCATGGGCGGCGGCGCCAGCATCCTCGCGGCGGCCGGCGATCCTTCGCTGACGGCGGTGGCCAACTTCGCGGCGGCCGAGACGAATCCCTCGGCGATCGCGGCCTGCGCGTCCATCGACCGGCCCGCCCTGCTGTTCGCCGGCACCAACGACTGCGTCACGCCGCCGGCGGACCACCAGGTCCCCATGCACGCCGCCTTGTCCGGCTGGCGCACCCTCGTGACCGTCACCGGGGCCAGCCACTGCCAGTTCAACGCCTACAGCTTCCTGTGCGCGTTCGGCGAGTTCTGCAGCGCGGACATCTCCCGTCAGGCGCAGCAGGACCTGGTGTGGCTGCTGCTGGAGCCGTGGGTGCGGGCGGTGCTGTTCCTGGACACGGCAGCGGGGCGGCAGTTCCAGTCGCTGCTGGCCGGACAGGACGGGTTCACGTTCGAGCAGGCCGGCGGGGCAGCGGCGGTCGGGCTCGACGTGCCCGCGTCGCGATGCGGGCTGGAAGTCTATCCCAACCCGTTTAATCCAAGGGCGAGCATCGCCTACGAGCTGCCGGACCGCGGCCGCGTCACCCTCACGGTGCACGACCTGGCCGGTCGTGTGATCCGCACGATCGTGGACGGAACCCGGGCGGCAGGAGCGCACAGCGCCGCCTGGGACGGGCGCACCGCTTCAGGCGGCATGGCGGCCTCCGGGCTCTACGTGGTGCGGCTGAGAACTACGTCCGCGGTGGTTGCGCGCACGGTTTCGCTCGTGCGCTGACGCGGGGCCGGTCGCCACGCCGGGGGACGACGACGCCTGCGGGCACCGCGCCGCCCGCGCCGGACCCGGTTGAGCGGCCGCCGCCGGCGTGGTAGATTCGCGGCGACCACACGCTGTCCCGGCTCCCCCGACCCGCCGCGAGGAGAGTTCCGTTTGCGAGCCAGGAACGACAAACACAGCGACCGCGACTGGCTGGCGCTGCAGGAACGGGCCCTGGCCGTTGCGGCCGAAGGCATCACCATCGCCGACGCGCGCCTGCCGGATCGTCCCCTGATCTACGTCAACGAGGGATTCGAGCGCCTGACCGGCTACGCGGCCGCCGAGGCGCTGGGTCGCAACTGCCGCTTCCTGCAGGGGCCCGACGTGGATGCGGACACCGTCCTGTTCATGCGGCAGGCGATGCAGGACGGTCGGGAATGCACCGTCGAGATCCTCAACCGGCGCAAGGACGGCACCCCGTTCTGGAACCGCCTGTCCATTTCGCCGGTGCGCGACGCTGGCGGCACGGTGACCCATTACATCGGCGTCCAGTCCGACGTGACGGCCAGGCGCGAGGCCGAGGACGGCCTGCGCCGGGCCAATCTCCAGATGCGTCGGGACCTGGAGGAGGCCGCCGCGATCCAGCGGGCGTGGCTGCCGCGTGCGCTGCCCCAGGTGCCGGGCTACGAGTTCGCCTGGCGATTCCGGCCCTGCGCCGAGCTGGCCGGTGACAGCCTGGATGTCGTGCGCCTGGACGATGGCCACGTGGGCGTCTACATCCTGGACGTCTGCGGCCACGGCGTACCGGCGGCCCTGTTGTCGGCCTCCCTGAACCGACTGCTGTCCCCGTTGCCCGAACAGTCCTGCCTGTTCGTGCCGGCCGCGGACGGAGGTGCCGGCTACGCTCCCGCCGCTCCCGCCTTCGTCGCCGCGACCCTGAACCGTCAGTTCCGGGCGAGCCCGGAGACGGGCAAGTTCTTCACGATCCTCTACGGAGTGCTCGAACTGGACAGCCGCGTCTTCCGCTACATGACCGCGGGACACCCGCCGCCGGTGCGTATCTCCGCCTCCGGCGCCACGGTCTGTCCGTTGGCCCGCGGCGTGCCCATCGGCATCCTGGCGGACTTCGCCTACAAGGAGAAGACGGTCCAATTGGAGCCGGGCGACCGCCTGCTGATGTACACGGACGGCGCCTTCGAGGCCATCGACGGGGATGACCAGGAACTCGGCGAGAATCGACTGCTCGACGCCCTGGCCGAACTCCACGGCCTGGCGCCGGGCGCGAGCCTGGACGCGATGATCGCCAGGATCGAGGCCTGGTGTCCGGAAGCCCAGCCCCAGGACGACGTCACGCTGCTGTCGATCGACGTGCTGCAGCCCTGAATCGGCGTAGCCCATGCCATGCGGACCTCGTCACCCGACTGCCCGCACATCGGACGCGAGCATCGCGAGCACCAGGCCGCCCCGCACGGTCCAGGCCAGCGTGCGCAGCCAGTTGGTGCGGACCAGCCTGCGGTGCAGGGCCGGGTCGAATCCCGCGGTGAGCTGCCCGTGGATCGGCGCCTGCACCAGCGCGGTCACCAACCAGATCGCCGCCAGCAGCGCGAGCGCCGCCGCCGCCAGGGGCAGGAGGTCGGCACGGTCGCCGCGCAGGACGGCCGCCATCGACAGCACGGACGCCGCTGCCTCGACCGCCATGAGCGGGCCGACCACCGCCGTGATCCGGGTCATGTGCGCCCGCTGCCAGGCCGGATAGCCTTCCCGGCCGACGCCCGCGAACAACGGGTAATGGACGACCTGGATCGTCCAGATCAGGCCGACCAGGGCCCAGGTGGCCGCGGCCTGGATCAGCAGCAGGATCTCCATGACGCCCTCAGGCCCGGCGGCTGCGCACCGTGGCCAGCCCCCCGTCCACGCCGATGATCTGGCCCGTCACCCAGGCCTGGTCCGGGTGCAGCAGCCAGGCCGCGGCGGACGCGACTTCCTGCGGCCGGCCGATGCGCCCCAACGGATGCATGGCCTCGGAGCCCTTGCGCTGGGCTTCGTTGGCGGTGAGGCCCGCGGTCAGCGGCGTCTCCACCAGCCCGGGCGCCACCACGTTGACCCGGATGCCGAAGGGCGCGTAGGTGGCGGCCGCGGCCAAGGCCAGGCCCTGAACCGCGCCCTTGGCCGCGGCGATGGCCTCGTGGTTCGCCAGACCCAGGCGGGCCGCGGCGCTGGAAACCAGCACGACGGAACCGCCCCTGCGGCGCAGGTGCTCCGCCGCGGCGCGCACGGCGCCGAACGCCGAATTGGCGTGCAGGGCCAGGGTGTCCCGCCACTCCTCGTCGCTGGTCAGGTGGGCGGGTTTGAGCAGGAGCGAGCCCACCATGTTGGCGATGCCGTCGAGCTGCCCGTGGTGCGCGACCGCCACCGCCGCCGCGGCTTCGACGCCGCCGGGTGCGCGGGCGTCCAGGACGAAGGTCGGGGCGTCGAGCTCCGCCCCCAGGGCCGCGAGCTTGTCCGCCGAGCGGCCGGCCAGCAGCAGGTCCGCCCCGGCCGTGGCCAGGCGGCGCGCCAAGGCCGAGCCGATGCCGCCGGAAGCACCTAGGATCAGATATACTTCTTTTTCTTTCAAGAACTTAGCCTCCTCGAAACCGGAAACCCACGAAAAGCCGGATCTTTCCCTTGCCAGTATTGTATATTATATGTACTATACAAGAGATTGACAAGAAAGTCCTGGGCACGAACTGAAAAGACACTTGAGCGCCGGCCTCCGGCAAAACCGCATTGCAAAGGGAGAGAACCATGAAGAAGCTGATGATCACCGCCCTGGTCCTGGTCGCCGCCTTCGCGCTGGCCGGGTGCAGCGACGACAACAACCCCACCGCCGTGACCGGCGCCGAGAAGGCCAGGCCTTCCGAGCGGACCACCATCGTGGACGTCGCCCTGGCCGTGAACGCCGAGACGGGCGAGTTCTCCACCCTGATCGCCGCCGTGGTGGCCGCCGACCTGGTCGACGCCCTCAGCGCCCGCGGCCAGTTGACGGTATTCGCCCCGACGGACGCCGCGTTCGCGAAGTTGGGACTGGATGCCGACAGCATCGGGAGCCTGGACAAGGACACCCTGACCGGCATCCTGCTCTACCACGTGGCCAAGGGCCGTCGTCTGGCCGAGGACGTCGTTTCCTCCGACCGGATCCGCATGCTCAACGGCGGCTTCACCGCCATCAGCCTGAACGACGAGGGTGCTTTCATCAACGACGCCCTGATCGTGGCGACGGATGTGCCGGCGGACAACGGCGTGATCCACGTGATCGACACGGTGCTGCTGCCGTAAGCGGCCCCAGCACGTTGACGCGGCCGGTGAAAGGGCTGGGAGGTGATCCTGGCCCTTTCGCCATGGGGCAAAGAGCAACCAGTCGGGCCGCCACACCGAGGCGGGGCCGAACCGGTTCGCGGAGCTGGGGCGGCCGGCGGCCGGCGCCGCAGCCCGTACCGCCACGGTCAGGTGCGGTCGGCGTCGTCCTCGGCATCGCTGCCGGTGCCGTCCTCGGCGTCCGCGTCGTCATCCTCCGGCAGGACTTCGACCACGTTGCCGAACTCGTCCACCATGACCACCGGCTCGGCGGGGATCTCGCCGGCCTCGATGGCGGCCTTGCGCGCGGCCTTGGCCTCGCGCTTGGCCTCCTTCTTCTTCTGCTTCTCGAGTTCCTTGCGGCGCTTCTCGTAGGAAAAGTGGGATTTCGCCAAATCCTCGTCCTCTCGTCCGGGTGAAGGGAAAGGACCCCGCCTCCTGCCGGAGACGGGGTCCCATTCGGCTTACGCCCGCGTGGGCTGCCTTGGTCGTCCGGACCAGGTTACCAGCCGCGGCTGCCGCCACGGCCGCCCAGGACGCTCGAATCGCCGGGCGACGAGTCGGTGCTGGTGATGGGCAGCGGCCCGGCCGACAAGCTGGAGGAGTGCGCCATCGCCTTCACCGATCTCATCGGCCGCGCCCGCCGGCGTCTGTGGATCGTCAGCCCCTATTT
>JACZKN010000240.1 GCA_014859985.1 Candidatus Krumholzibacteriia bacterium
GGCCAGGGCCGTGACCAGCCTCCCGCCGAAGGCCTCCCGGGCCCGCGCCAGGGCCGCCTCGCCCGCTGTCGAGGCCACCACGCAGCACACGCGGCCGTCGGCGTCCGACCGCTCCCGACTCAGGAACCCCCGGGCCTCCAGCCGGTCCACCAGGCGGGTGGCCCCGCTCTTGGTCAGCCCGGCGTCGGCCCCCAGGTCCTGCACCGAGAGGTGCCCGGCCCCCTGCAGCCGCCGCAGGGCGTGGAACTCCACCAGGGAGAGCTCGGCGCAGCAGAAGCCGTCCAGGCCCCTGGCCCCCAGTTCCCAGATGACGTCGGCCAGCGCCTCGGCCAGCCGGTCAGTGTCCTGCTTGCGCATCGTGACCTCCGCGGACAGGATCGCATTTTTGGTTGCGTTGCGCAACTGTTATTTTTGGATCTTTTCCGGGAGGGGCGCCGGCAGCCTCGCCGCTGAGCGCGCCGCGAAGTAGAAGACGTAGACCAGGCCCCCCAGGACCAGCGCCAGGGCCAACGCGGGCGGCGGCGGCATGAAGAACTGGAAGCCGACCGGCAGCAGGATGAAGTAGATCCCGAACACGGTCCGCTTCTGGGTCGGGAACAGCCAGGCCAGCGCGAACTGGATCACCAGGATAGCGGCATGGACGATCAGGATGCCCAGGGTTCTTTCATTCATCGGATGCTCCTTCGGCGCCGGCGCGCGTTGCAGGTGGCACGCGTGACAACGCATCCGCGATCTTCAAAACGGTAGCCCAATTGCGGGTCGTGACGTTGCGACCGAGCTTGCCCAGGAGCGCTGCCGCAGCCTTGCTCTGGAGAATGCCGCCCGTACAGTGAAGATAGGCCGCGTGCGGGGTGATGCACAACGATTCCCCAGGCGCCAGCAGCGGCTCCAAGGCGGCCAGCGCTTCGAGGTCCTGCTGCCGGGAGGAGAATGCGACCAGGAACCGTGAAGGGTCGCTCACCGCGGGGCTCGGATTGGCGGAAACGATGGATCCGAATTGCCGAGCCGACTTGACGATGACAGGAACTGATACGCCCGACTCGTTCATCAGCGCTTGACCGATCAGGGCCTCGGCCCGGGCTCCCAGCTGCGCCGGTGCGCAGAAAACGGCATTGCCGCTGTTGAGCAGGGTGGATACGTGGCGACAGCCCAGCTGCTCGAGCAGGCTCCGCAGGGCCGCCATCGCGACCCGATTGCCCCGGCCCACGTTGACCCCGCGCAGCAGTACGACGAAACGTTCCATGGCACCTGCGTCCGGCTGCGGCCTGGGGCATCACCACCCCGGCCGCAGCGGCTGCTTTCCTTCTAGACGATGGATCCCGCCCTGTCGACCAATGCTGAACACGGAATCGCCATGGCACTGGAGCAAGCCGCTGAACTCCCTTCCGGAAGAGGACCCCGTCCTGAGCGGGACTGCACCATTGGCACCTTGCAGGATCCCGCCGAGCGCAACGCCGTCCTTGCAGCCTTCGAGCTCAACCACGGCACAAGGGCACGCGATGCCAAGCGACGGCGCTGCAGGTTGGCCCAGGCAATGGCCGAGCCTATCAACGCGGCAGCCAGTAGACCGGCCGGAGTCCTCGTTTTGTCCATACAACGCCTTGCCGACAAGCTGCGGGCGCCGAAGGCGGCCATCAGCATCATCGGTCTGTCAGGCGACCGCGCGAAACCGCCTCCTTCTGTACCGCTGTACTCTCCGAGATGGCCCCACTGTCGACTGCCTCCTGCAGCCGCCGGACTTCGTCGATGATCCCTATGAAGCGACGGCCGAACGGCGTGAGCACGTACTCGACTTCGACGGGCGGCTTTTCGCCGTGCACGGTGCGCCGCACGATGCCGAAGCGAAGCATCTTGCGCAGGCGCTCGTTCATGACCTTTGCGGACAGACCGGTGGAGGCCCGCAGGATGGCGCTGGGCCGACTGCATCCGCCGGCGAGAAGGCCGAGCAGTCCGACAGACCACTTGCATCCGACAATGCTCTCGACCATCGAGGCGACGGGAATGGCCTTGGCGTCGTTGGACGCGTGGATCGCGTGAACCGACGGGTCATCGTGGTCCATCGTGTACCTACCTTACCAAAAGGTGCCTTCTTGGCAGAACCGCACGAGCTGCGCATCCTACGGAGTGGGTGGCGCGAGGCCACCTCGATCCGTTCGCAACCGAAGGAGCAGAATCATGAAGAAGCAAGCCGTATTCTACCACGCCGGGTGTCCCGTTTGCGTCAGCGCCGAGCAGTCGGTGCTCTCGGCACTGGACAGGAGCCGTTTCGATGTCGAGGTCGTGCACCTCGGGACGGACAAGGGCCGCGTCCTGGAGGCGGAGAAGGCCGGTATCAGGTCCGTTCCCGCGCTCGCTCTGGATGGCCAGGTCTTTCATATCAATTTCGGGGCCGACCTGTCCGCCCTCAAGTGACCACCCAGCCGAACGCATGTATGGAGGGGCGATAGGCGCCCCTCCATGCTCTCTCCGCCCCGGAGTCGCCTCAAGCTGAGGCATCGGTCATTCCCCCGGTCGCCGCCCGCCCGCTCCCTACGACCCCTTCTCCACCAGGAACTGCCGCAGCTGCCCCATGAGGCAGGCGTTCGCGCGCTTGACCGCACGGGTCAGGTGCTCGTTCACCAGCTGCTGGTCCTGCCGCGCCGTGGGCGTGACGGCCTTCTTGGCCTCGTACTGCCCCAGGCAGGTGGCCTCCCACACCAGGTTGCCGGTGGCATCCTTGAGGGTCAGGCGCACCTCGGCCTCGGCGGCGTTGGTCGTCGGCACGGGAATCGTCAGCATGCCGACGACCGCCAGGACCGACGCCAGCTTGGCCCGGTGGGAGGCGTCGTCGCCCAGGGCCATGCCCAGGCCCGCGCCCACGGCGCCGGTCAGCAGGAACGACAGGGGCGAGCGCTCGAGGCGGCAGCCCAGCGACAGCAGGTCGGCCGACAGCACGTACTCGGCCTGGCCGCGCAGGGGCACCAGCGCGAAGAGGCTGGTCTGCTCCAGGTCCTGGGCCAGGGCCTCGGCGTAGATCCGGGTGGCGGGCGCCTCCCAGGCCTCGTCCTTGGGGTAGGTGATGGTGAAGAAGTGGCCCTGCCCTTCCCGCTGCTCGGGCGGGCGCATGTCCGTCACGGCGTCCACGTACAGGGCCGGCGGCTCCTCCTCCTGGTAGCGGAAGTCGAAGGCCTCGTCCGGGTAGACGAACACGATGCGATCGTTGGAACAGCCGGCTCCGGCCAGGGCGGCGCCCAGGACCAGCACGGTGAGCACGCGGTGCGGCAGCGGAACCTTCTTCATCTCGATCTCCCGCGGGTTGGCAGGTCCAGGATTCACCTTTTCAATCTACGCCCGGGGCACCTTCAGAACCAGTCCCGGGTGCAGCCCCAGCAGGGCGGCAGCGTCGCCGCCGGCCAGGGCGATCTCCAGGGTACCGCCGCTGCCCCAGTACCAGAACGGCACCCCCCGGGGGGCGGCGGCGTAGGTGGCGAACGGGCCATCGACATCGTGGGCACCCACGCCCACGCGGCCGCCCCGGACCAGGCGGCGCCCGGCCGCGGTGTCCTTCCCGAGGTCGGTAACCGCGTTGCCGAAGCGGTCGATCCAGCGGATGGTGAACCCTTCCGCCGGGGCCGGGGCCGCGCCCAGCACGCCGGGGGCCGCCGGGCTGCCCACCTGG
>JACZKN010000241.1 GCA_014859985.1 Candidatus Krumholzibacteriia bacterium
GCGCAGGCTGCCGCGGATCTCCGCCCCCGGACCGACCGTCCCTTCGCGGCGGCGAACAGGAGCCCCATGCGCGCCCCCCACGCCATCGCGGCGCCGCGCCCGGTCTCGCTCCCGCCCGTGCTGCGGAACCTCCTGCGCTTCCTGGCCCTGGTCGCCCTGCTCTACGTCTTCCTGTGGGCCATCGCCCTGTTCGGCGCCGCCTTCAAGCTGATGGGCAAGGAGTTCAGCCGGCAGCTCATCGCCACGACCACCAACCCGGTGATCGGCCTGATGATCGGGCTGCTGGCCACCTCGCTGATCCAGAGCTCGTCGAGCACGACCTCGATCGTGGTCGGGATGGTCGCCGGCGGGGCGCTCACGGTCGGCAACGCCGTGCCCATCATGATGGGCGCGAACATGGGCACCACCGTCACCAACACGCTGGTCGCCATGACCAGCATGAACCGCCGGATGGAGTTCCGCCGGGCCTTCGCCGGCGCGACCATGCACGACTTCTTCAACCTGCTGGCCATCGTGATCCTCTTTCCCCTGGAACTGGCGACGGGCTATCTGCAGAAGACGGCCACCTGGCTGAGCACGCACCTGGTGGGTGCGGCCGGTACCGAGTTTCCCAACCCCGTCAAGACCGTGGTCAACCCGGCGGTCGCGGCCACCGAGGACTTCCTGACCGGCGTGCTCCACCTGGCCCGCACCGCCGAGGCCGTCCTGCTGATCGTCATCGCCCTGGCAGGCATCTTCTTCGCCCTGACCTTCCTGACCCGCCTGCTCAAGGGTCTGGTGCTGCGCCGGGCCGAGGGCGTCTTCACCCGGACGGTGCGGCGCAGCGGCCTGGGCGCGATGCTGATGGGCGTGGTCGTCACCGTCGCGGTGCAGAGCAGTTCCATCACCACCAGCCTGCTGGTGCCGCTGATCGGTGCGGGCATCGTGCCCCTGCAGGCGGCCTTCGCCGCCACCCTGGGCGCCAACGTGGGCACGACGGTCACGGCGCTGCTGGCGTCGCTCACGGGGACGCCCGAGGCGGTGACCATCGCGCTCGTGCACCTGGTGTTCAACCTCACCGCCATCGTCATCATCTATCCGCTGCCGCTGCTGCGGAACCTGCCGATCCGCGCGGCGCGGCTGCTGGCGCTGCAGACGGTGCGCCGGCGCTGGGTCGCCCTGGTCTACATGTTCGGCATATTCTTCGTCATGCCGCTGTTGTTCGTGCTGGTGGACAGGATCCTGCGCGGACTCTGACCCCCGGGAGGAAGCCATGAAGTTCGGAGGGATCCTGGACCTGTTCCGGGCCGACAACTGGAGCAACGAGCTGGTGGAGAAGATCACCGAGATGCTCGAGCTCAGCAGCAAGATGTTCGCCTACGCCACGGCCGTGATCATCGACGGCGCGCCGGACGACGACCCCCAGGGCCGGATCTACGACCGGGACAAGCGCATCAACAAGCTGGAACGCAAGATCCGGCGGCGGGTGGTCTCGCGGCTGTCGGCCACCAGCGGCGGCGCGGACGTGCCCTCGGCCCTGATCTTCATGAACGTGGTCAAGGACGCCGAGCGCCTGGGCGACTACGTGAAGAACCTGCACGAGATCCGCGCCATGATGCCGGCGCAGCCGGACCTGGAGCTCTACCGCCGCCACCTGCAGGAGCCCGCCGCGCGCATCCGCGAGGTCTACAGCAAGACCCGCCAGGCCTTCGCCGACAGCGACGGCGAGCTGGCGGGCGAGGTCATCAAGCTGGCCCGGGCCGAGGGCCGGGGCCACGAGGCGCAGATCCGCGTCATCACCACCAGCGACATGCGCACCCAGGACGCGGTCTGCATCGTCCTGGTGCTGCGCTTCTTCAAGCGGCTGGTGGCCCACATGAGCAACATCGCCTCGACCGTGGTCATGCCCGTGGACCTGATCGACTTCTACGACGAGCCCGGCAAGTAGGCCAGGACGCGCGCGGCGATGGCCGCGGGCGATAGCTCCTCGCTGCCGGCGAAGGTGCAGAGCTTGGGATCGCCCGGGCAGCGGATGCCGCAGTAGCCCGCGGCCGGCGTGACGGCCACGGCCGACGGGCCGCGCGCGCCCCAC
>JACZKN010000242.1 GCA_014859985.1 Candidatus Krumholzibacteriia bacterium
GTGCAGGCGGCCCGCCGACTCGTGGCGCGCGAACAGGGCCATGCCGGACGGCCGACCCGCCGCCGCGAAGGCGGCAGCGAACGCCGCGGCGACCTGCGCGAGCGCCGCATCCGCCAGCTGCGCGTCGCCCAGGGTCAGCACGTGCCACCCGTCGAAGCCTCCCGCACACTTCGAACACTCCAGCTCGTGGCCGAGCATGGTCGCCCGGCCGTCGGCGCTCGTCACCCAGGGCCGGGACACCAGCGGCGGATCGTGGCGCACGTGGCGGCCGTGGCCGCAGGCCAGATCGGCCACCCAGTGGCCCTCTTCGTCCTGGTGGAAGCCGGTGATGGGCTGAAGCACGCGATCCCCTTCCGGGATGCGGCGCCGCCGCGCCGGCACCGCCAATACCGGATACCCATGATCGTCTATTTGGGTTGACCGGCCACCCCGCGGGCGCCTAGAAACGGAAGTCGGTCGGCGGCGCGCGCCGCGGCGCCTTCCAGGACCGGGACGAAAGGAAGCCGGCATGAACACCCGCAGGCTGTGGATCGTCTTCGCCGTCGTGATCGTGGGCTCCTTCGCCGTGCTCGGCTACTACGGGCGCGAGATCTACCGCGAAGCCCCGCCCATCCCCGACCGGGTGACCGGGCCACAGGGCGAGGTGGTGTTCACCGGCCAGGACATCCGCGACGGCCAGAACGTGTGGCAATCCACCGGCGGCCACGAGCTGGGCACCGTCTGGGGCCACGGCGCCTACGTGGCGCCCGACTGGTCCGCCGACTGGCTGCACCGGGAGGCCGAGCACGTCCTGGACGGCTGGGCGCGCCGCGACTTCGGCCGCGCGGCCGCCGACCTGGACGTCGAGCAGCGGGCCGCCCTGACGGCGCGCCTGCAGCAGGAGCTGCGCACGAACACCTTCGACCCGGCCACGGGCGAGCTGCGCCTGTCGGCCGACCGCGTGGCCGCCGTGCGGGCGGTGGCCGCCCATTACGCCGCCCTCTTCGGCGACGACCCCGCCCAGGCCGGGTTGCGCGAGGCCTACGCCATGCGCACCCCCACGGTGGCGGGTGCCGGGCGCCTGGAGCAGCTGACGGCCTTCTTCTTCTGGACCAGCTGGGCCTGCGTCACCGAGCGCCCCGGCATGGACATCACCTACACCAACAACTGGCCGCCGGACGACCTGGTGGGCAACCGGCCCACCGGCGCCCTCATCCTCTGGACGGGCTTCTCGGTGATCCTGCTGATCGCCGGCATCGCCGCGCTCGCCTGGTACTACGCCGCCCACCGGGACGACGGGCTCGACCCGCAGGCGATGCCCGCGGACGACCCCCTGCTGGCCCTCGAGCCCACGGCGTCCATGAAGGCGACCCTCAAGTACTTCTGGGTGGTGACCGCGCTCGTGCTCGTGCAGGTCCTGGCGGGGGTCGTCACGGCCCACTACGGGGTCGAGGGCGGCGGCTTCTACGGCCTGCCGCTGGGCGACTGGGCGCCCTATTCCCTCGTGCGCACCTGGCACGTCCAGCTCGCCATCTTCTGGATCGCCACGTCCTGGCTGGCCACCGGGCTGTTCATCGCCCCGGCGGTGTCGGGCCACGAGCCCCGTTTCCAGCGCCTGGGCGTGAACGTGCTGTTCGGTGCGCTCCTGGTCGTCGTGGCCGGCTCCCTGGCCGGCCAGTGGTTCGGCATCATGCAGCGGCTCGGCCTGGAGGCGAACTTCTGGTTCGGGCACCAGGGCTACGAGTACGTGGACCTGGGCCGGCTGTGGCAGATCCTGCTGCTGGTGGGCCTGTTCCTGTGGCTGGGCCTGATGGTGGCCGCCCTGCGCCCGGCGCTGCGCCGGGCCGACGAGGCCCGGCCGCTGCTGGCCATGCTGCTGATCTCCTGCATCGCCATCGCCGGCTTCTACGGCGCCGGCCTGATGTGGGGCCGCCAGACCAACCTGGCGATCGCCGAGTACTGGCGCTGGTGGGTGGTGCACCTGTGGGTCGAGGGCTTCTTCGAGGTCTTCGCCACCGTCGTGATCGCGTTCCTCTTCGTCAGGCTGGGCCTGCTGAAGGTGCGGCTGGCCACCGCGGCCGCCCTCTTCTCCACGAACGTCTTCCTGGCGGGCGGCATCATCGGCACCTTCCATCATCTCTACTTCACGGGCACGCCGACGGCGGTGCTGGCCCTGGGCGCCACCTTCAGCGCCCTGGAGGTGGTGCCGCTGGTGCTGCTGGGCTTCGAGGCCTACCACAACCTGACCCTCAGCCGGGCCAAGCCCTGGATCACCGCCTACAAGTGGCCCATCTACTTCTTCGTGGCCGTGGCGTTCTGGAACCTGGTCGGCGCGGGCATCTTCGGCTTCCTGATCAACCCGCCCATCGCCCTCTACTACATGCAGGGCCTGAACACGACGCCGGTGCACGCCCACACGGCCCTGTTCGGCGTCTACGGCATGCTGGGCATCGGGCTGATGCTCTTCGTCCTGAAGGGCCTGGCCGCGCGCCGCGTCTGGAAGGACGGGGTGATCCGCTTCGCCTTCTGGACCATCAACATCGGCCTGGCGGCGATGGTGCTGCTGAGCGTGCTGCCGGTGGGCCTGATGCAGACCATGGCCAGCGTGCGGGACGGCCTGTGGTACGCCCGCTCGGCGGAGTTCATGCAGCAGGATCTGCTGCAGACCTTCCGCTGGCTGCGGGTGATCGGCGACACGGTCTTCGCCGTGGGCACGGTGGCGCTGGCCTGGTTCGTGGTCGGCCTGAGGACCGGGTGGTCGGTGCGCGGGACGGCGGATCTGCCGGATCGGGGTGCAGTATAGGACTGTTTTTATCTTGTCTGTTTATCGCCATGGGGTTACCATCTCCCGGCCGGCGGTCTCGCCGCGGCCGGCCGGGCGTGGGGGCGCCCGGCACCGCCCCGCCGGCCGCTGACGCCATCACCACCCCGCGACCGGAGGACCCGACCATGACCACGATGCTTCGCCCGCGCCGCCGGGCCTTGACCCTCTGGGCGGCGACGGCCGCCCTCGCCCTGACCGCAGCCGGCTGCGGCGGCGACGACGACGGCCCCACGAATCCCGGCGGCCGCACTGACCGGTTCGACGAGGCCACCGCCCTGGCCCAGGCCCAGACGGCCGCGCCCCAGGCGGTCAGCCTGGTGGAATCCATGACCGCCATCGCCGCCGGCTTCACCAAGGACGACGAGAAGGACTACGCCTGGAACCCCGAGACCCAGCGCTGGGAGTACACCTACCAGTTCACCGGCGAGGGCTACGTCTACGACTGGTCCTACACCGTGCAGTACCGCGACGGCACCGGCGCGCCCCAGCAGAATGCGGCGGGCGCGGCCAGCGTCGCCCACGACATGCACGGGGTGGGCTCGTTCCACTACGAGGACGGCAGCACCGTGCTGGACTACGACTACGTCTGGGACTACAGCACGACCATCGCCGGCCTGGGCACCGGCACCCTCGTGATGACCGGCAACGGCGGGCAGGACATCGACTACACCTACACCTCGCCCCAGGGCAACCAGTCCGCCCGCTACGCCGCCACCTGGGAGGTCCTCGCCCCGGGCATCACCGTCAGCGGAGGCGGCTGCCCCGTCGGCACGATCCGCTACGACTTCGCGCCCTACAGCGTGACGGTGGTGTTCGACGGCACCGGCACCGCCACCGCCACCATGCGCGACGCCGGCGGCAACGTCGTCCCCGAGGGCAGCGGCACCCATCCCCTGTCCTGCGCGGTGCGCTGACCGCAGGAGGGACGCACCGGGGGCGCCGCGGCCGCGGCGCCCCTTCGTCCTCCCGCGGCGGCGCCCGGCCTGTTATCTTGGGGCGATGCCGCTGCTCGCCCACATCGCCCTGCCCGTCTTCGCCCGCCTGGCGGCCGAGGGCGTCCCGGTCGCCCCGCCCGCGGCGTGGGACGGCCCGGTGCTGCGCGTGGGCCTGGTCAACACCATGGCCGACGGGGCGCTGGAGGCCACCGAGCGCCAGTTCCTGCGCCTGCTGGCGGCCGGCGCGCCGGGCCACGGCGTCGAGCTTCATCCCTGCGGCCTGCCCGAGATCCCCCGGGGCGACGCCGCGCGACGCCATTGCACCGCCCACTACCTCGGCCTGGACGCCCTGCGGGCGGCGCGACCGGCGGCCCTGATCGTCACCGGCGCCAACATCCCCGACCCGGACCTGGACCGCCTGTTCTACCGCGGCTCCCTGGCCGAGGTCATCGCCTGGGCCGGGACCGAGGTGCAGGCCACCCTCTTCTCCTGCCTGGCCACCCACGCCGTGCTGCACTTCCGCTACGGCAGGCCGCGGCGCCCGCTGCCGGCCAAGCGCTGGGGCGTGTATCCCCACCGGATCGTCGCGGCCGGGCACCCCCTGGTGCGCGGCCTGGCCGACGGCCTCATGGTCCCCCACTCCCGCTGGAACGACGTGCCGGCCGGGGACTTCGCCGCGGCGGGGCTGGACGTGCTGGTCGTCGATGCCACCGACGGCGGCGTCCACCTGGCCGCGACCCGGGACCGGCGGCAGGTGTTCATGCAGGGCCATCCGGAGTATGATCCGGTCTCGCTGCTGAAGGAGCACCGGCGAGAGGTGGAGCGATTCGCGGCCGGCCGGCGGCCGGAGCCGCCGG
>JACZKN010000243.1 GCA_014859985.1 Candidatus Krumholzibacteriia bacterium
GTCCCGGCCGCGTCCCGTGGGGCAGGGGCTACTGCGGGTCCAGCTGGCTGAGCCAGCGGTACAGGGTCACCCGCGAGACCCCCAGCTGCCGCGCGGCCCGGGCCTTGTTGCCGCCGGCCCGGGCGATCAGCGCGTTGAGGGTCTCCCAGGACATGCCCGAGGCATGGCTGCGCGGACGCAGGCCCGGGCCGCGGGCCTGGGCCAGGTCCGCGAACTCCAGCACGAGGCGATCCCCGCGCCGGCGCCGTACCAGGGAGAGGGGCCGGCCCAGGTCCCGGTGCAGCCAGGCCTGCTGGGCGATCGATTCGACCTCGATCCCGTTGCCGGGCCAGTCGTGGGTGGCCAGGGCCTCCAGGCCGGTCTGGTCGAAGACCGTGCGCGCGGCCAGGGTGGCGCCCTCCAGCCGGGTCAGGAAGTGGTCCAGCAGGGGCACCACGTCCTCGGGCCGTTGGCGCAGGGGCGGCACGGCGACCGTCATCAGCCGCAGGCGGAAGTACAGGTCCGGACGCACGCGGCCCCGGTCCGCCAACTCCGCCAGGTCGCGGGCGCTGGTGGCGATCAGCCGCACGTTCGCGCGGCGGTCCCGGGACGAGCCCAGGGGGCGCCAGGTGCCGTCGCGGATCATCAGCAGCAGGCGCTCCTGCAAGGCCTCGGGCAGGGTCTCCACCGAGGTCAGCAGCAGGGTACCTCCCCGGGCCCGCTCGATCAGGCCGCGGCTCGTGCCCCGCTCGTCCACGGCGCCGAAGAGCTCGCGGGCCAGGGAGTCGCCCGGCGCCGTGGCGCAGTTGAGCGTCAGCAACGGCCGTGCGCTGCGGGGGCTGGTCTCGTGGATGCGGTGGGCCAACAGCTCCTTGCCCGTCCCGCTCTCGCCCAAGAGCAGCACCGGTCCGTCGTAGCGGGCGAAGCCGTCGCAGCGGCGCAGCACCTGGCGCATGGCCGGCGAGAAGGCCACCACCCGGGAGCAGGGCGCGCGCCGCGCCGAGAACAGGTCCGTCGCCGGGCCTTCGGTGCCGCCGGGTCGCGCCGTCCCCGCGGTCCCGACCCTGCGGCGGACCAGCTCGGCCACCAGCTCGGCGATCTCCGCGGCCAGGGGCGTGCCCTCCAGCTCCTGGTCCAGGCGGTGGGCCACCAGGGCGTGGTTCCAGGCCTCTTCCAGCAACGCGCTCGCGCGCGATGCCACCGCGCCGGTGTCGGCCCAGCGCAGGCGGAAACGGGCGGCGTGGTAGGCGGCGACCATCTGCTCGTGGCGGGCGTGCAGCCGGCGCAGGCCCAGCAGGGCCTCGTCCAGCAGGCGGGCGGCCAGGGGCCAGCGGCCCAGGTTGGCGGCGTTGACCGCGAGGCAGCGCAGGGTCACGGCGGTCTCGTAGGCGTCGCCCACCTGGTCGCACAGCTCGCGGGCGTTGTTCAGCACGGCCAGGGCGTCCTCGTGGCGGCCCTCCAGGTCCAGGCATTCGCCCTCGCGGCGGCGCAGCTCCATGACCAGGTCGCCGCGGGGGGCCAGGACGTGGGCCACGGCCATGCCGCGCTCGTAGTAGCGGCGGGCCTCGGCGGGGCGGCCCTCGTCCCGGTGGACGTCGCCCAGGAACTCCAGGGCCAGGGTCTGCTCCCGGGCCAGGCCGGCCTCGGCGGCCACGGCGTGGGCCCGGGTCAACTGCCGGCGGGCCTCTTCCCAGCGGCCCTGCAGCCGCAGCACGTTGCCCAGGGCGATGCGGGCGCGGGCGGTCATGTCGGGCCGCTCCTCGGCCGCGACGAGCTCCTTCTCCAGCAGTTCGACGGCGGCGCCGTAGTCGCCCTGCTTGTAGCAGACGATGGCCAGGTTCTGGTAGTTCTGGGCCATGCGCAGCCGGGCGCCCAGACCCATGTTCAGGGCCAGGGCCTTCTCGAACCAGCGCCGGGCCTCGTCCAGGCGGCCCAGGGACAGGCAGGTCCAGCCCAGGAAGTTGGCGGCGACCGCCGAGCGGCCGGGTTCGCCCAGCACGGTGAACGCCGCGCAGGCGTACTCCACGTGCTCGACGGCGTCGGCCAGGCGGCCGCGCCAGCGCAGGGCCGCACCCAGCAGCAGGCGCAACTCGGCGTGCTCGACGCTGGCCTGGGCGGCCACCGGCGGCAGGGCGGCCATCACGGCCTCCTCCACGTCGGCGTAGTGCTCGTGGAACATCAGCACGTTCCAGCGCAGGATGCGGGCGCCCAGATCGTTCTCGGCCAGGTGGCCGGCCCTTTCCGCGGCGTCCAGCCAGGCCAGGCAGCCGCCGTGGTCCCGGCGTTCGATGAGGCACCAGCCCCGCAGCAGGGCGGCGGCGCGGCGCGCCGCGCCGGGGGCCAGGGTGCCGCCGTCCAGCAGCG
>JACZKN010000244.1 GCA_014859985.1 Candidatus Krumholzibacteriia bacterium
ACCTGCAGGTGACCGGCCGCGTGCGGCCGCCGCGGCCGGCGGTGAGGTTGGCCGGCACCGTCCGCACGCGGCCGGTCACCTGCAGGTAGCGGTAGAAGCAGCGGATCCCCGCCAGGTAGCGGTCCAGGGAGGTCAGGCGCCGGTCGTCCCGGCGCAGGCGGGCCAGGTGGGCGCGCACCAGGCCGCGCTGGCCTTCCAGGCGGTCCCACTGGTCCGGGCCGGCCGGGTCCGCCAGCACCCCCAGGTCCACCGCCGTGGCCAGGAAGGCGCCCACGTCGCGGCCGTAGGCCTCGACCGTACGAGGGCTCAGGCCCCGCTCGCCGGCGAGGTGTTCGAGAAAGGGTCCGAGAACGGTCTCGCGCAACGGGGCCTCCGGGGCGCCGGCCGCCGGAGGTCGAGGCCTCCGCGCCGCGGGCGCATCTCCAATCTAGTTTTCGGGTTAGGCCGCGGCAACTGCAACCCAGGCCCGAAGCTCCGCGAGGGCCCGCTCCGCCTTGGCCAGCTTGCGGTCGCGCTTGGCGCGCACCGGGTCGGCGAGCTCCGGCAGCAGGCCGAAATTGGCGTTCATGGGGCAGAAGCGGGCAGCCGTGGTGTCGAACAGGAAGCCGCCCAGCAGCGCCCCCAGCATGGTGGCCGGCGGCAGCGGCGGCAGGGTGCGGCCCTGCACCCGGTACGCCACGTGCCACGCCGTGACCAGGCCCGAGGCGATGGACTCCACGTAGCCCTCGACACCGGTCATCTGCCCGGCGACGAACACGTCGGGCCGGGCGGCCAACGCGAAGTCCCGGCCGAGGCAGCGGGGCGCATCCAGGTAGAAGTTGCGGTGAAGCTGGCCGTAGCGGACGAACTCGGCATTCTCCAGGCCCGGAATCATGCGGAAGACTTCGCGTTGCGCGCCCTGCTTCAGGCGCGTCTGGAACCCGACGAGGCCGTAGAGGGTGCCGGCGCGGTTCTCCTGGCGCAGCTGGACCACGGCGTGGGCGCGCCGGCCCGTGCGCGGATCCTCCAGGCCCACCGGCCGCAGGGGACCGAAGGCCAGGCTCTGCGGGCCGCCGGCGGCGATCTCCTCGATCGGCTGGCAGCCCGCGAAGAGGTCCGACTTGTCGAAGGCCTGCACCTCGGCCCGCTCGGCGGCGGCCAGGGCGGCCCGGAAGGCGGCGTACTGCGCGGGGTCCAGGGCGGCATTCAGGTAGTCGGCCTCGCCCTTGTCGTAGCGGGCGGCGCGGTACAGCACGTCCAGGTCCAGGGATTCGCGGGTGACCGTGGGGGCGATGGCGTCGAAGAAATGCAGGGCCGGGGCGCCGGTGGCCGCGGCCAGGGCGTCCACCAGGGAGCTGCCGGTCAAGGGGCCGGTGGCCAGCAGCCACAGGTGGTCCGGCTCCGCGGGCAGCGCCGTGACCTCGCCGCGCTCGACCGTGATCAGCGGTTCGGCGGCGACCGCCTCTTCCACCTGCGCGGAGAACTCGTCCCGGTCCACGGCCAGGGCCGCGCCGGCGGGCACCGCGGCCCGGCGGGCGCACGCCAGCAGGCGGCAGCCCAGCAGGTCCAGCTCGTCCTTCAACAGGCGGCCCGGGGTGGCCGCGGCGGTGCTCTTGAGGGAGTTGGAGCAGACGATCTCCGCCAGGCGGCCGCTGCGGTGGGCGGGCGTCGGGACCCCGGGGCGCATCTCCACCAGGCGGCAGGCCACCCCCCGGCGGGCCAGCTGCAGGGCCGCCTCGCTGCCGGCCAGGCCGCCGCCGACGACGGTGACGCGGGTCACGTGTCGCCCCGGGCGCCCTTCGAGGCTGCCGACGACGGGGAGCCCTTCTTCGCCGCGGTCTTCTTCGCCGACGTCTTCTTCGCCGTCGTCTTCCCGACCGTCTTCTTCGCGGCGGATTTCCCCGCGACCTTCTTCCGCGTGGCCTTCTTCGCGGGGGACTTCTTCGCCGTCTTCTTCGCTGTCTTCCCGCGCCGGGCGCCCCGCCCCTGCTTCGGCCGCGCCGCCGACTCCGCCAGCAGGGCCAGCGCCTCCTCCACGGTCACCTCTTCGGGTTCCCGTTCCTTGCCGATGTTGGCGTTGGTCTCGCCGTCGGTCAGGTAGGGACCGTAGCGCCCCTTGAGGATCTGCAGGGTGCGGCCCGTTTCCGGGTGCGGCCCCAGCTCCCGCAGCACCGGCCGCCGGTTCTTGTTGCGGATCCGCTCGATGGCCTCTTCCAGCCCGATGGAGAACAGCACGTCCACCGCGGGCACGCTGGCGAACACCCGGTTCAGCTCCACGTAGGGCCCGTACATGCCCAGCCCGGCGCGCACCGGCTTGCCCGTCTCGGGGTCGTCGCCGATCACCCGGGGCAGGCTCAGCAGCTTCAGGGCGTACTCCAGGGTGATGGTCGCGATGTCGGTGCCCTTGCCCAGGCCGACGCGCTTGGGCTTGCGGTCGCCCTCCTGCTCGCCCAGCTGCAGGTACGGCCCGAAGGGACCGACCTTGGCGTAGATGTTCTTGCCCGTCTCCGGGTCGACGCCCAGGGGCTCGTCGGCCCGGTCCCGCTGGTCCAGCAGGTCGATGACCTTCCGCTCGGTCAGGTCGTCGATCAGCAGGTCCACCGGGATGGTGGCCCGGCGGTCGGGGTGCCCCTCCACCTCCACGTAGAACCAGGTGCGGCCGATGCGCAGGACGATGCGCCCGCCCGTCAGCGGATCGGTGCCCACGGGGATGCGCGGGAAGTCGATGCGCTCCAGTTCCCGGGCGATGGTCGCCTCCAGGCCGGGGTCGTCGGCCTCGCCCTTCCAGAAGGCGTCCAGGAACGCGACCCAGTCCACCTCGCCTTCGGCGATGCGGTCGAGGTTCTCTTCCATGCGCGCGGTGAAGCGGACGTCCACGTAGTGGCCGAAGTGGTTGCGCAGCAGGTGGGTCACCGCGATGCCCATGTAGGTGGGCAGCAGGGCGCCCCCCTTCCTGGTGACGTAGTCGCGGGCCTGGATGGTGGAGATCACCGGCGCGTAGGTGGACGGCCGCCCGATGCCCTCCTCCTCCAGCTTCCTGATGAGCGAGGCCTCGGTGTACCGGGCCGGCGGCTGGGTCTCGTGGCGCAGGGGCTCGACGCTGGGGATCTCGATGCAGGGCGTGCCCGGCGCCAGGTCGTTCACCAGACCGCCGATGCGCATCCCCGGGGCCAGCTCCGGCAGCAGGGCGTCCCGGTCCTGGTCGCCGTAGACCCGCAGGAAGCCCGCGAAGGTGACGATCGAGCCGTTGGCGCGGAAGACGAGGTCGCGCCCGCCGGCTGCCACCGCGAAGTCGACCGCGGTCTTGTCCAGCTTGGCGTCGGCCATCTGGGAGGCCACGGTGCGGTTCCAGATCAGGCGGTACAGGGCCAGCTCCTCCGCCTCCAGGTAGGCCGCCATCTGCTCCGGCGTGCGCCGCACGTCCGTGGGCCGGATGGCCTCGTGGGCCTCCTGGGCGCCCTTGGCCTTGGTGCGGTAGCGGCGCGGGCCCTCGCTGTACGCGTCGCCGAACTCCCGGCGGATCAGGCGCTCGGTCTCGGCCAGGGCCTTCTCGCCGAGGGTCAGCGAGTCGGTGCGCATGTAGGTGATCAGGCCCTCGCGCTCGCCGCCGCCCAGGGCCACGCCCTCGTACAGGCGCTGGGCGATGCGCATGGTGCGCTGGGGCGACAGGCGCAGCCGGCCGCTGGCCGCCTGCTGCAGGGTCGAGGTGGTGAACGGCGGCGCCGGCCGCTGGGTCGTCTCCTTGCGCTCGACCGCGGCCACGGTCCAGGGCACGGCCAGCCTCGCCGCCGCGGCGAGCTCCATGGCCAGCTCGTCGCCCAGGTGGAAGCGCTTCTCCGCGTCCTTCAGCAGCCCCGTGTCCGGGTCGAAGTCCTTGCCCCCGGCCAGGCGCACCCCGTCGAGGTCGGTCAGGCGCGCGGTGAAGACCAGGTCGTCCTGGCCGGCGGCCCGGCGCACCAGCGTGGCCTCCACGTCGCAGTACCGGGCCACCTTGAAGGCCTGGCGCTCCTCCTCCCGCTCGACCACCAGCCGCACGGCGACGCTCTGCACCCGGCCCGCCGAGAGCTTGCCGCGCACCTTCTTCCACAGGACCGGCGACAGGGAATAGCCGAACAGGCGGTCCAGGACGCGCCGGCTCTCCTGGGCCCGCACCAGCTGCATGTCGACGTCGCGGGGCGAGGCCAGGGCCGCCTCGATGGCCCCCTTGGTGATCTCGTGGAAAGTGATGCGGCGGACGGGGATCTTCGGCTTCAGCTCCTCGAGCAGGTGCCAGCTGATGGCCTCGCCCTCGCGGTCCTCGTCCGTCGCCAGCAGCACCTCGTCGGCCTTCTTCAGCAGCTTCTTCAGCTCGGCCACGTGCTTCCTGCTGTCGGCAGAGACCACGTAGATGGTGGCGTAGCCGTCGTCGGGGTTGACGCCCAGGCGCTTCCAGGGCTTGTCCCGGTGCTCGGCCGGGATCTCGCTGGCGCTGCCGGGCAGGTCGCGGATGTGGCCGTAGCTGGCGGCCACCTCGAACTCCTTGCCCAGGAAGCGGGAGATGGTGCGGGCCTTGGCGGGGGACTCGACGATGATCAGCTTCACGCGCGATCCTTCCGGCGGCCGCCGGCAGGCGGCTGCGGGTTGCGGGGGCCCGGCACGTCGAGACCCGGCTGCTGGCGGTCAGCGGCCGGGCCGGGAGGCCGTGCGCTGCGGCACGCGGAGGTCAGTGGACCCAGGACTGGCCGTCCGAGACGCCACCGGTCATGCCCGGCCGCTGGGGCCGGAACAGCACCTGCTCGATGACCATCTCGAGGTCCTGCACCTCCAGCGGGCGCATGGCGATGAAGGAGGCGTACTGCAGCAGCGCCTCGAGCTGGGCCTTGTCGATCTGGGCGCGGTCCTGCAGGCCGATCAGCCAGGCCAGGGCGTCCCGGGTCAGGTACTCCTGTTCGGCCTCGCCCCACAGCCGGAAGGCCGAGCCGGAGGGCTGCTCCGGCAGCTGCTGCCGGCTCCAGGCCGGGCGTTCGGCCCAGTTCCACTGGCCCTCGATCCAGTCCAGGAGGTCGTGCATGTCCTCTTCCTCGAGGCCGGCCTTCTCGGCCCGCTCCTGGACCCGCGACTTGACGGACGCCTGCCCGCCGGAGGACGACGCCAGCGCCTCCATCAGGAAGATGAGCAGTTGCTTCAACCGGTTGCGATCCAGGTCCATGCCTCGTCCCGTTCCCCGATCCCGGTCTGCGGCGGCGCGCCGGCCCGGGTCCGGCCAAACCTAGCACGGTCGCCCCGGAGCGGCAAGGTCGGCCCCGCAGGACCGCCTAGCCCTGCACCCCGCAGCACTTCTTGTACTTCTTGCCGCTGCCGCAGGGGCAGGGGTCGTTGCGGCCCACCTTGGGCTCCTCCCGCTGCACCGGCCGGGCGGCCGCGGGTGCCGGACGTGACGCGCCTGCAGACGCAGCACCACGGGGTCTCCGCCTTCGACAACCCCACCCGGAGCGGACCGGCGGCCGCCCCGGCGGGACGCCGGTCCGCTCCGGGTGGGGTTGTCGAAGGCGGAGACCTCGTGGTGACGCGCCTGCAGA
>JACZKN010000245.1 GCA_014859985.1 Candidatus Krumholzibacteriia bacterium
CCGAGAAGGTGGTGGCGCTGACCGACGCCGCCAGGTCCGAGGTGCGCCGCCTGCTCGAGGCCGGCCAACCCGCGGGCCAGGGCCTGCGCCTGGCCGTGGCCGGGGGCGGCTGCTCGGGCCTGGTCTACAAGGTGGAGTTCGACACCCGCAAGGAAGGCGACGTCGTGGTCCCCTGCGACGGCTTCGACGTGCTGCTGGACCGCAAGAGCACCATCTACCTGCGCGGCGTCACCCTGGACCACCAGGCCGGGCTCTCGGGCCGCGGCTTCGTCTTCAACAACCCCAACGCCAGCAACACCTGCGGGTGCGGGGAGAGCTTCGCCGTATGAGTTCGGCGGCGCTGGACCTCTGCCGGCGCGCCCGGACGTCGGCCTTGGCCTGGGACTGGAACGGGGCGCCCGCGTTGGGCGCCCTGCTCGTTGCCGGCCGTGACGCCGGCGCCTTCCTGCAGGCCCAGTTGACCAGCGACGTGGCCGCCCTCGCGCCCGGTGCGGGGCAGCTGTCCGCGCGCCTGGACCGCAAGGGCGCGCTGGTCGCCTGGTTCAGCCTGCACCGGTTGCCGGAGCAGGGCCAGCCCTTTGCCACCTACCTGGCGCTGCTGCCCGGCGCGGAAATCAGCGGGCTGCTGGCCGACCTGGAGCGCTTCGTGATCGGCGAGGATGTGCTCCTGGAGGATGTGACCGGCGATTTCGCCGGGGCGGTGGTGCAGGGGCCGGGCGCGGCCGCGGCCATTGCCGGCCTGGACGAGTTCGGGGTGCGGGCCGAGGCGGCGGGCTGGACCATCGCGCGCTCGTTCACCGGCGACCCCGGGTACCTGAGGCTCGTGCCCCGGGGGACACCGCTTGCGGTGCCGGTGCCCCTGATCGGTTCGGATCCGCACGAAGCCGCCGGCACCGCCTGGCACTGGCTGCGGGTCGAAGCCGGCTGGCCCCTGGTGGGCACCGACCTGGCCCCCGGCGGCCGCGTGCTGCCCCAGACCGGGCTCGAGGACCGCACCGTCAGCACCACCAAGGGATGCTACCTGGGCCAGGAGGTCGTGGCCCGCATCCGCACCTACGGCTCGGTTCCCGAGGCGCTGCGCGGGCTGGTCTTTGCCGAACTGCCGGGCGATGCGTTGCCCGCGTTTCCTGTCCCCGGCCACGCGCTCGGCGACGCCGAGGGCCGCAAGCTGGGCACCTGGGCCTCGTCCGCGCTTTCGGTGGTCTGGCAGCGGCCGGTGGCCTTGGCCTACGTGGACCGCGCCCGGCGCACGCCGGGTACCATGCTGACGGTCACCCTGGCCGACGGCACGACCACGCCGGCCGAGGTGGTGCTGCTGCCCCTGCACGATTCCACCGATGCCGCCGAGCGCGCCCGCCGCCTGCACGAGCGCGCGGTGCACCTGTTCAGCCGCGGCGAGGACGGGCGGGCCGTCGCCCTGCTGGAAGAGGCCATCGCCCTGGATCCCGCCTTCGCCGAAGCCTACGAGGCCCTGGGGGTGATCCTGGGCCGCGGCGAGCGGTTCCACCAGGCCATCGACATCTTCAAGCGGCTGCAGGAGATCGCCCCGGACGAGCCCATGGTCCACACCAACCTCTCGCTGTACTACATGAAGATCGGCGACAAGGACGAGGCCGAGCGCCAGCAGGCCGCCGCGACCATGAAGCGCTTCGCCGGGCTGGACGGCGACAAGGCCGCGCGCGAGCACGCCGAGGCCGAGACCGCGGCGCGGCGCGCCGACGCCGACCGCAAGCTGGGCATGTTCGCCGAGGTGCTGCAGATCGACCCGGACGATCCGCTGGCCCTGATGGGCCTGGGCAACGCGCTGGTGACGCTGGAGCGGTTGGAAGAGGCCGAGCCCCACCTGGCCCGGGCCTGCGCCGTGCAGAAGGACAACAGCGCCGCCTTCGCCGCCTGGGGCAAGCTGCTGGAACGCCTCGGCCGCACCGACGAGGCGCGGGCCGTGTTCACCGCCGGCGTGCAGGTGGCCAGCCGCAAGGGCGACCTGATGCCGCTGCGGGAGATGGAGCACCGGTTGCTGGTGCTGCGGGCGGGGTGATCGGGCGGGTGGTCACGACGACGTGACGATCGCTGATGGAAAAGGCCGCCCAAGGTTTATATAAACCGTGGGCGGCACATCTCCTCAAGTCACCGTTCCAGCGGGCGCGGAGGGCACCCGCTCAAACCGTCACGTACGCCGCCCCCGCCGCGTTGCAGATGGGGCACTTCGCGGGCGGCGTGCCGAACTCGATGTGCCCGCAGACCGGGCACAGGTAGAACGTCGCCTCGGCCAGGTCCTCGCCGCGCTCGGCGGCGGCCAGGGCGGCGGCGTACAGCTGGGCGTGCACCTCCTCGGCCTCGACCGCGTAGCCGAACATGCGCTTGGCCTTGTGGCCCTCGGCCTCGGCCCGCTCCAGCATGGGCGGGTACATGGTCTCGAACTCGTAGGTCTCCCCGCCGATGGCGGCCTTCAGGTTCGCCACCGTCGAGCCCACGCCCTCGAGGGCCGCGAAATGGCCGGCGGCGTGGATGCGCTCGGCCTGGGCCGTGGTGCGGAACAGGCGGGCGATGTTGGGCTTGCCCTCCTTCTCGGCGGCCTCGGCGAACGAGGTGTACTTCTGGAACGCCTGGCTCTCGCCGGCGAAGGCATCCTTGAGGTTGTCGTGGGTGCTGGGCATGGCTCGCTCCTTGGCTCGAGTGGTTGGAGACAGTTGCGTTCCCGGGGAACATAATAGCCGGTCGGGGGCGCTCCAAGGCGTTGTCGTGGCGTTATTTCCGACAACTGCGGTGTGCTTTCGCCGCGACGCCGGACGGGACGCACGCCGCGCCTGCCGCTATGCTGTAGGTTCGCACCCGCCAACAAGGAGGCGCGCCGACCATGCCTCGCCCGGACCAGCCTGCTCCGACCCGCCGCCGCTTCACCTTCACCAACGCCCAGGGCCTGTCCCTGGACGGGGCGCTGGAAGAGCCCGCCGGCGGCGTCCGCGGCACGGCCCTGTTCGCCCACTGCTTCACCTGCGGGAAGGACGTGATCGCCGCCAGCCGCATCGCCCGCGCCCTGGCCGGGCACGGCTTCGCGGTGCTGCGCTTCGACTTCACCGGTCTGGGCAACAGCGACGGCGACTTTGCCAACACGGACTTCTCGTCCAACGTGGACGACCTGGCGGCCGCCGCCGACGCCCTGCGCGAGGACGGCCGCGCGCCGGTGCTGCTGGTGGGCCACAGCCTGGGCGGGGCGGCGGTACTGGCGGCCGCCCACCGCATCCCTGAGGCCCGGGGCGTGGTCACGATCGGCGCACCGGCCGAGCCGGACCACGTGCTGCAGCTGCTGGAAGGCGCGGTGGACAGGATCGAGCAGGAGGGCCGCGCCGAGGTGAACCTGGCCGGCCGCCGGTTCACCATCAGCCGCGGCTTTCTGGAGGACCTGGAGCGGCACAGCCTGGCCGCGCGCATCGAGGCGCTGGACCGGGCTTTGGTGGTCATGCACTCGCCCCAGGACCTGATCGTGGGGATCGGCAACGCCGAGCGCATCTTCAAGGCGGCGCGCCACCCCAAGAGCTTCGTCTCGCTGGACCCGGCCGACCACCTGCTGACCGACCGCGCCGACGCGGCCTTCGTGGCCGCGCTGATCGCCGCCTGGGGCGAACGCCTGCTGGAATGACGGATCGCCGCGTCAGCGCGCCAGCCGGCAGCCGAGAGCGATGGAGAGGAACTTCGACTCCTCGTCGTCGGCCCGGCTGGTCAGCACGCAGGGCGCCGAGGTGCCGACGACCGCCGCGGCCAGGCGCGCCCCCGCCAACAGGGTCGCCGCCTTGTAGAACACGTTGCCGCTCTCGATGTTCGGGAAGACGAGGATGTCGGCGGCCCCGCCGACGGGCGACTCGACCCCCTTGATGGCGCAGGCCTCCGGCGAGATCGCGACGTCCAGGGCCAGGGGCCCGTCGACGATCGCGCCCGGGAAGCGCGCCCCGGCCAGGTCGCGGATCGCGGCGGCCTCGGTGGTCGCCGGCATCTTCGGGCTGACCTTCTCGGTGGCGGCGATGAGTGCGGCGCGGGGCTCGGCGATGCCGAAGCTGCGGGCCGCGTCCAGGCAGTACTCGAGGATCTGCAGCTTGGCCGCCACGTCCGGCAGCGGGATGATGGCCACGTCGGCGCCGAACAGCAGCTTGCCGTGGCGCAGCACGAACTCCGGCAGCTCGAACACCGTCACGTGGGTCAGCACCCGGCCCTCGGGCAGCAGGCCGACCTCCTTGTCGAGGATCTGCTTCATGTAGTCGCTGGTGGCGATCAGGCCCTTCATCAGCACGTCGGCCAGGCCGGCGCGCACCAGGGCCACGGCCCGGCGCCCGGCCTGCACCGTGTCGGGCTCGTCCACCACCGTGAAGACGCCCGGATCGATCCCGTGTCCGGCGCAGAGGACCGCGATGCGCGCGGCGTCCCCCACCAGGGTGACGTCGGCGATGCCCTCGGCGGCGGCGCGCCCGGCCGCGGCGATGGTGTTGGGGTCGTGGCCGGCGGCCACCGCCAGGCGGCGGCTGGGCCGGTCGCGGAGGTCCTGCACGAGCTGGTCGAGGCTGCGGATCGGGGTCGACGCGGTCATCGGGTTCATCCTCGGTCGGGGGTCGTTCAGGCCTCCGGCGCGTACTCCCGCGCCTTTTCCTTGCCGCCCAACACCCGCAGGGCGCCCTTGACCAGGGCGTACATCTCGTTCTCGCCGGGGTAGGCGGTCACGCCGCAGCCCAGCGCGGCCACGCCCCGGGTGATCTCGGCCACGAAGCGTTCGCTGCGGGCCAGGCCGCCGGTCAGCAGCACCTGGTCCACCGGCTGGCCGTCGAAGGCCGGCAGAAGGGCGGTGATGCCCTTGCAGATCTGGTAGACCATGGCCTCCCAGACCCGGCAGAATTCGGGGTCGCCCTCCTCCACGCGCCGCTCGACCTCGCGGAAGTCGGCGGTGCCCAGCAGGTCGATCAGGCCGCCGCGCCCCTTGTTCAGCTGCAGCAGTTCCTCGAGGGTGTAGCGGCCGCTGAAGCACAGGCGGATCAGGTCGCCGGTGGGCTCGCTGCCCGAGCGCTGGGGGCTGAAGGGGCCCTCGCCGTCCAGGCCGTTGTTGACGTCGATGTACCGCCCCCGGGCGTGGGCGCCGATGGTGATGCCGCCACCCAGGTGGGCGACGATCAGGTTCAGGTAGCGGTAGAAGGTCTCGTGCTCCTCGGCGTAGCGCCGCGCCGTGGAGATCTGGTTCAGGGCGTGGCTGATCACCCGGCGGCGGATGGCCTTCATGCCGGTGATCTTCACGCGCTCGGGCGCCTCGTCCACCACCACGGGGTCGACGATGAAGGCCGGCCGGTCCGTGCCCTCGACCAGGTCGCGGGCGATGAGCGCCCCCAGGTTCGAGGCGTGGTCGCTGCCCGTGCCCGCCAGCAGGTCCTCCCGCATGCGGTCGTTCACCAGGTAGGCCCCGTGGGGGATCGGCCGCAGCACGCCGCCGCGCCCGCTGACCGCGTCCAGGTCGGCCACCCCCAGTCCGTGGTCCGCCAGGGCCTGCATGATGATTCCCTTGCGCAGGGCGTACTGTTCGACGATCCGCTTGCCTTCGTAGGGGGCCAGCTCCGCCGCGGAATGCTGGATCTCCTGCGCGAAGCGCTCCTGCTCGCCCTCGTAGACGGCGATCTTGGTCGACGTGCTGCCGGGGTTCACGGCCAGGATCCGGTAGCGCCGGAAGAAGGTGTCCTTGGGCGTGCGGCTCCAGTGGCCGAACTTCTGCAGGCGCAGCACGCTCGCCTTGACGCCGAGCATGGCGTCCTCGGCGGTGCAGTCCATGGGCAGGTCCACGCCCTGGAAACGCACGCCGAACATGACGCAGAACTTCTTGGCCTCGGGGTAGCGGGTGGCGTAGAGGTGGAACAGCAGGTTCCCCGTGTCCAGGTTGGGCGCGATGATGACGTTGGTGCCGCCGACGAAGTTCGTGTCCTGGCCGCGGCGGTAGAGCTGGGCCGAGCGCCGCGACAGCGCCACGCTGATCTTGACCTCGCCCTCGATGCGGATCGTCTCGTAGCGGCGGCCGTGGGTGACGCGTTCGGCCAGCACGGCGGGCACCAGCTCGGCGGCGCGGCGCACCAGTTCCGGGCTCGGTCCCTCGTCCGAACCCCGGTTGCTGTAGGAGACGATGGCGCAGTTGATGGTCGGCAGGATCTCCGCGGGAATCAGGTCGCGGGCCACGGCGCAGGTGCCGACCGCCACGTTGGCCAGCGCCTCGGGGGTCATGGTGGCGTTGACGCCCACGTCGCCGAGCACCACGATGTTGTGGGGGAAGATGCCCTCGGGGTGCGCGTCCGGCAGCACGAAGACGCCGGCCTCGCAGAGGATCTCCTGCTTGGCCAGCAGGCGGATCATGGGCCGGAAGTAGTCCTTCGGCTCGTGCTGGATGCCGCCGACCACCACGTCGGCGTGCCCCTGGCGCACGGCCATGATGCCGAAGCGGGCGGGTTCGCGCAGCAGGCGCAGGGCCTCGTCCAGGTCCTCGGTGCGGCGCAGGGCGTGGGGCAGCTCGACGCAGGCGCGCGCGAACTCCTCCAGCAGGTCGTCGCGGCGGTCGATCTCGCAGAAGGCGCTCTCGGCCAGGGTGAACTCGACGCGGGTCGGGTCCAGGTGGCCCAGGTCCCGGGCCACGACCTCCTTGACCGCCGCCTCCGAGGCCAGGAACACCGGCCGTACGAACCGGGTCAGGTGGCAGGCCGCCTCGATGATGCGCGGGTCGGTGGCCTCGGTAAACACCACGGCGGGGCGGGTCTTCATCACCTGGAGGATCTGCTGGTCCAGGGCGGCGTCGATGTCGTACATTGGGGCTCCCCTGCGGCGCCGGGACCGCGCGACGGATCCCGTCCGGACCGCGTCCATGGCGGCGCCGGCGGGGTTTTTCGATAATTGTTTAACAGCGACAAGTTGGTCAAAGATCGCACCCTTGGCAAGGACGCCCCGCGTGACCGGACCCGATGGCCTGAACCCGGATCCCCGCCTCCTGGAACTGGTGGCGCGCCAGGCGGTGCGGGTGGCCGCCGCCCTTCCCGGCGCCGGGCGCCGCTGGCTGCTGGTGGACGTGGCCGGGCAGCGCCTGGCGCTGGTGCAGACGGGGCGGATCACCGGCATGTGGCGGGTCTCCACCGCCGCGGCGGGCCTGGACGCCCGGGTGGACTCGGGGGGCACCCCCCCGGGCCTGCACCGCATCGCCCGGCGGGTCGGCATCGGCGCCGCGCCCGGCGCCGTCTTCGCCAGCCGCGAGCCCACCGGCGAGGTCTGGCGGGGCGAATCCGACGCCCGCGACCTGATCCTGGCCCGGATCCTGGTGCTGGACGGCCTGGAGGACGGCGTCAACCGCGGCCCCGGCGTCGACAGCCGCGAGCGCTACATCTACATCCACGGCACCAACCACGAGGACCGGCTGGGCGAACCTGTCAGCGGCGGCTGCTGCCGCCTGTCCGTGCGCGACGTCATCGACCTGGCCGACCGCGTGCGCGAGGGGGATCCCGTTGTCATCGTCTGACCCGCAGGCCGGCTGGCTCCACTTCGCCGGCGCCGGGGGCAGCGGCATGAGCGCCCTGGCCCAGTTCCACGCCCAGGCGGGCGGTCGCACGACCGGCAGCGACCGCGCCTTCGACCGGGGCGAACGGGCCGAGGTGCGCAAGGCCCTCGAGGCGCTGGGCGTGGTGGTCACGCCCCAGGACGGTTCGTTCGCCGGCGCCCTGCCCGGCCGCTGCGACGCCGTGGTGGTGAGCACCGCCCTGGAGGACGACGTGCCCGACCTGGCCGCCGCCCGCGCGGCCGGGGTCCCGGTCCTGCACCGGTCCGAGCTGCTGGCCCGGTACGTCCGCGAGCACCGCACCGTCGCCGTCACCGGCACCAGCGGCAAGTCCACGGTCACGGCCATGGTCTTTACCATCCTGCGCGCGGCCGGCCTCGGGCCGGGACTGCTGACGGGCGGTGCCCTGACCGGGCTGGAGAACGCCGGCCACCTGGGCAACGCCTGGGCCCCCGCCCCGCCGGCGGGGGCGGTGCCGCTGCTGGTGATCGAGGCGGACGAGAGCGACGGCAGCCTCGTGCGCTACCACCCCTGGTGCGGCGTGGTGCTGAACCTGGGCCTGGACCACAAGGCGCCGGCCGAGGTGCTGGCGATGTTCCGCACCTTCCGCGAAAGCACGGCCGGGCCGTTCGTGCTGGGCGCCGACGCCAACCTCGATGGCCTGGCCGACGGCGCGGTGCGCTTCGGCCTGGCCGGGGACCACCCCGGCAGGAACGGCGTCTTCGCCGCCGACGTCGTGCTGGAACCGGACCGCGTGCGCTTCCGCCTGGACGGTACGGCGTTCGTGGTGCCCCAGCCAGGCCGGCACACGGTGCTCAACGCCGTCGCCGCGGTGGCCGCGGCC
>JACZKN010000246.1 GCA_014859985.1 Candidatus Krumholzibacteriia bacterium
CCGCGGGCCAGATGGCGCTGTGCCAGGCCGCATCCAGCCGCGGTCGGGCCGCCTCCCAGCCGGCGGCGGCCGCCGTTTCGTCGTCCCTGTCCAGCTCCGGGAATCGTGCCGCACGCGCCATCTCCAGGCGGCAGACGGGGCAGCCGGCCACGTGGGCATCAACCCGGGCGGCCGCCTCGGTGGCCAGCAGGCCGGTCGCACGCGCTGCCAGCAGCTCGGGATCGGGGTGCGTCCCGGAGGTATGGTCATTCCTCGGCACGCTTCTCTCCTGCCGTCAGCCGGCGGAACTTCCGCCGGGCGTTCTGGATCAAGGTGCGGGCGCCCGTGAGGTTGGTGCACTTGAGGGTCCGCGAGATCTCGCCCACGGTCAGCCCGTCACGGTAGTGCAGCACGAAGGCCTCCAGTTCGTCCGCGGCCATGCTCGAGCGGGCACGTTCCAGCAACCGGTCGAGGCTGCCCGCCACCTCGGCGGCCCTCAGCTCCCGGGCCCAACGCCCGTCCTCCACCTCGACCCCGTCGAGGGGCGCCAGGCGCTGCCGCCAGACCTCGCTGCGCCGTGCCAGCCGGCCCAGGCAGTGGTTGCGCGCCACGGCGTAGACCCAGGTCGAGAAACGGGCACGGCCGGCGTAGTCGCCGCTGCGGGTGAAGATCTTGATGAAGACCTCCTGGGTCAGGTCCACCGCCTCGTCCAGGTCGTGGGCGTAGCCATGGCACCACAGGTACACCCGCCGTCGGTACCGCTCGTAGAGTTCCCGGCAGATCGCCTCGTCCGTTCCGGCGGCCAGCGCGGCGGCCAGTTCCTCGTCCGACCATTCCTGCAGATCGCGGCTCATCCGGTTGGACTCCCGGCAACGGTCAATGACACAGAAACCTGCCCGGGAAGTATATCAGGCCCGCGCCCGGCGGAGGGCCGCAGTCGTGACGGCCGCCGCCAGGACGAGGCCCGCCAGGACCAGGACGTACGGCCGGACACCACCCGCCGCCGCGGCTGCCGGCATCGTCACCGACCCGTCGCCCACGAGCACGAAGTCCGCCCAGCCCCCCCGTCCGGCCGTGTCGTCCGCCGCCGCGGCGAGCTGCGCCCGGCGCAACGCCCCGGCCGCCGTGTCCCCGGCCCGCAGATGGCGGTAGAAGGAGAGCATGAACTCCCTGGAGAACGCGTCGCCCACGTCGGTCTGGGCCGCCAGCACGCAGGTGGACCCGGCAAAGAGGAACGCCTGGGTCAATCCGGTCACGCCCTCGCCCACGGCCAGAGGGCCCCGGGCGGAGCGGCACGAGGCCAAGGTAACCAGCGAGGTGCCCAGGTCCAGCGCCGCGGCCTCGCTCCACTGCAACAGGCCGTCTGCCCCGTGCTCCCCCCGGCCCAGCAGCACGAACGATCGCCTCACGTCGCGATCGTCCGCATCCCCGTGGGCCGCCAGATGCAGGATACCGGCGCGGCGCAGGGGCGCCGCAACGAGGGCGCGTTCCCCCGCGGCGGAACCCGTCAGCAGGATGGCGCCGCGGAACAGTGCCGCCACCTGCCGCGCCTCATCGTCGGCCTGGCGCAGGGGCGCGAAGGGCCGATCCTGCCAGGGATGCAACCGCGGCGACTCGTCCGGCCCGCCGTAGCCCACGGCCACCACCGGGACGGTCGCTTCGCCCTGTCCGGCGCGGCGGCGGCTCTCCCGCCGCCGCAGATAGTCCAAGGTCTGCAGCGACGGAACCGTGAAGCTGCGGCAGCGGGATGCGAGGGTTCCCGCCTCGTCGGCCAGGGCGGCGAAGGGCAGCCGGTGCAGAAGCCCGTCCGGCACGATCACCAGCGGGTCCGGGCAAGGCCCGGCGGCCAGGGCCGGCGCCAACAGCAGCGTGTGCAGCCGGTGCGAGGCCGTCGCGATCTGGCCGGGCGTCGCCTCCGGCGCATCGCGCAGGGCCAGATAGCGGCGCACCAACGACTCGATCTCGTTCCCGGCCGGCAAGGCATGGGCGGACACCCCGCCGGCGGCCACGTGGAAGAGCCACGACGCCTCGCGCCCGAGGAAGTAGGCAACCACCTGTTCGCCCGCACGGGGAAGGGACAACAGCCGCTCTGGCTCCGGCGGCACCAGGGGGAAGGCGCTGGGCCGATCGGCCCCGCCGGCGGCGCGCAGCTCCAGCATCAGGAACTCGTTCTCGTGCATCGCCACGCGGTGGCGCAGGTCGGTACGGACACTGTCGGGCAGATCCGGATCCTGAAGACGGTCCTGGCAGTGGCCGATGGAGGACAGCAGATCGCGCGCCGCATCGCCCAGCGGGGCCGCGGCTTCACCCGCCAACGCCGACCGCAGGCGGTTGGCGAGAATCCTGGCCCGTGAGCGTTCGGCATAGGCGAACGCGAGCGGAAGATCGCCTGGTGCGCCGCGGGCCGCCAGCAGCGCGACGATCCGCTCGTAGGGCACGAGCGCCGGCCGCAGCATGTGACGCCGCAGCTCGTCGCTGCCCACGTTGCGCCGCAGCGACTCGATGACATCGATGGCCCGGGCCTGGGACGCCAAGGCCGCCGTGGAGTCCCCCGCCGCCAGTTGCAGAACGCCCAGCTCCGTCAGGCATGTCCACTCCTGCTCCGGCAGCCCACCGGCTTCGGCCTGGGTCAGCGCCGCCCGGGCCAGTTCGACCGCAGCCCCGGGATCGTCGGCGCAGCGGGCCTGGGCCAGACGCGTCCGCGCCCGCAGCACGTGAGGACCGCGGGGCCAGAGCCGGGACTCCGCCTCCGCCAGGTGGGCCCGCGCCGCCGCCGGGTCGCCTCCGCCGAGGGACAGTTCGGCGAGTTCGACGAGAGCCCAGATCACGGCGTTGCTGTCGCCCCAGCGCCTGGCGATGGCCAGGCCCTCCTCGCAGTAGCGGCGGGCGCGCGCCGGCTGCCCGGCCGCGGAGCAGACGACCGACAGGCCGGTGACTGCGCTTTGCAGCAGCTCCTCCAGGCCCTGCTCGCGGGCGATGGCCACGGCGGCCTCGAACTCGTCCAGGGCACGCTCCCAGTCGCCGAGGCGGAAATGGACGTCCGCCAGCGCCACCCGCGCCTCGCCCATCCCTTCGTGGTCACCCAGTCCGGTGCAGATATCCAGGGCCGCCAGGTTGTGGACCAGCGCCTCGCGGTAGTTGCCGCGCAGGACCTCCAGCAACCCCAGGGAGTGGCGGCACCAGGCCACGCTCATGCGGTCGCCCAGTTGCTCGTTCACGGCCATGGCCCGCAGGTAGAATGTCTCGGCCCGCTCCAGGTGCCCGAGACGGTGGTTGGTCAGGGCCAGACCGGCCAGCACCCAGTTCAGAACCTGCGGACTGGCCAACGTGTCGGTGATGGCCAGGCCGCGCTCGTAGTGCCCGACGGCCTCGCTGTAGTGGCCTGCCATCATGAGGTTGTAGGCGAGCCACTGGCGGGCACCCAGTTCACCGCCCAGGTCCCCGGACGCGGCGAAGGCCCGGCAGGCGTCCCGGAAATGCCGCACGGCGCCGTCGCGGTCGCCGCGCCCCTCGGCCAGGGCACCCAGACCGGTGTGCACCCGGCCGAGCATGCGGACCCGGCCGCAGGTCGTGATCAGTTCGCGCGCCTCGGCCAGGTGCGCGGCGGCGGCGGCGAAATCCCGGGCCTGGGTCTCGTCATAGGCGAGGTTGAGCAGGATCTTGGCCTGGCGGTCGCGGTCCCCCAGCCGGCGCGCCAGATCCAGGGCAGCGGCGTAGTCACGGCGCGAAGCCTCCACCCGGCGCTGCCGTGAACCCGTCGAACCGCGGCCGTTCAGCGCGTCGCAGGCCTCGGCCGTGCAGCCGGCGGCAGCCGCGGCAGACGCCGCGGCTCCGTAGAGGCTGTCGGCCGTGTCCAGGCGCCCGGTTAGGTAGGCGACCCCCGCCTCCCGGACACGCACCGCCAACCCGGAACGTGCCGCCCCCGCGGCGTCCAGACCCGGCAACAGGTTCCGCAGGGCCCCGATCAGGGTGTCGGCCGGTGCGAAATGCCCGGCCTGCAGGGCGCAGTCGACGGCCTCGATCAGGGCCGCCGCCTCCCCCTGCGGATCCTCGGCCTGACCGGCCGCCGCGGCCGCCCGCCTGAGCGCCACCATGGCTCCGGCCACGTCGCCCGCCTCCCGCCGGGTCTGGCCCAGGG
>JACZKN010000247.1 GCA_014859985.1 Candidatus Krumholzibacteriia bacterium
CGGCTTAGCGCTGCGCGCTGCGCCGCGTCGGGGCCATCACGCGAACCCCGGCGCCCCTCACTCCACCGCAATAGGATACCCCGCCGCCTCCCAAGCCAGCATCCCCCCCTTCAGCACGTACACCCGCTCGTGCCCGAAGTCCTTCAGGATCGTCACCCCCAGCGCCGCCCGCCGTCCCATGCGGCTGACCAGGCACACGCTCTGCAGGTCCAGCAGTTCCGGCGCACGGGCCGTCAAGTGGCGCAAGGGTATCGACTTGGCCCCGCGCAGGTGCCAGTTGCGGAACTCGCCCGGCTCGCCCACGTCCACCACCAGGATCTCGGTGTCCGGGTCGGCCATCAGCAGCTTCAGGGTGCTGGGCGAAAGGAATTCGATCTCGTGCTCGGGGATCCCCGCGGCGTCGGGCAGGGCGGCCGCGTGGTCGTCCTTGGGCAGGGCCTGGCACTCGGCGAAGACCCGCACCTTGCACTCGTAGATGCAGATGCCCGGGTGCAGTTTCTTGTGGAACAGGTGCCCGATGGTGTCCTCCTGGTCCAGGATGTTGTCCGGGCCCAGGTAGGAGTCGAAGCCGGCCAGGTTCATCATGTGCCGCACCATGGGGCGCACGCCGTCCAGGAAGACGTCGCCGCCGCGCTTGCGGTAGGCGCGCACCACGCTCTCGAGCATGTGGATGCCGCTGACGTCGCAGTGGTCGACCATGTGCATCTTCAGCAGCAGGAACATCTGGCGCGGGTTCGCCTGCTGGTTGGCGTAGATGGCCTCCTCCACGTGGACGACCGCGCCGAAGTACAGCGAGCCCTCGATCTTCATCACGCCCAGCTGCGGGCACACGGTGTGGCCGTCGGCCTTCAGGAAGTGGCGGAAGCTCTCGTCCGGCACCACCGGGTACACCCCGGGGGTGGAGGTCTTGATCAGGAAGCGCCCGAAGCTGACCAGCATGCCGGCCAGCACCGCCGTCTCCAGGGGCAGCAGCAGGGTCCCGACGAGGGTCGCGAGCATGATCGAGCTGTCGCCCTTGCTGCTGTGCAGGATGCGCCGCATCTCGCGGCGGTCCACCATGCCCCAGGCCGTGACCAGCAGCACCCCCGCCAGGGCGGCGCGGGGCAGGTACTGGGCCAGGGGAGCCAGGGCCAGCATCGCCGCCAGCACCCACAGGCCCGAGAACACGTTGGCCAGGGGCGTGCGGCCCCCTGCGCCGTGGTTCAGGGCCGTGCGGGTGAACGAGCCGCTGACCGGGTAGCCGGAGAAGAACCCCGCCAGCACGTTGGCCATCCCCTGGCCGAAGAACTCCTGGTTGGTGTCCAGGCGCTGGCCGCTGCGGGCCGCGATGGCGCGGGCGCTGGACGTGGCCTCCACCAGGCCGATGGCGGCGATGGCCAGGGCGCCGGCGGACAGGCGGAACAGCAGGTCGCCCGAGACCAGGGGCAGGGTCGTCACCGGCGGCAGGGTGCGCGGGATGGCGCCCAGGACCACGACCCCGTGCTCCTCCAGGCGCAGGCCGGCCGCGGCCGCGCAGGCCGCCACCACGGCGATCAGGGCCGCCGGCCAGCCGGGCCGCAGGGCCCGCACCGCGATCAGCACCGCCATCGAGCCCAGGCCCACCGCGACGCTCGCCCCGTGGGCGGTGCCGAGGCTCGCGGCGACGGCCTTGACCGTCAGCACGAACTCCGGGGTGTTCTGCATGTCCAAGCGCAGCAGGTGGCGCAGCTGGTTGGCCGCGATCAGGACGCCCGCGCCGGCGGTGAAGCCGAGCACCACGCTGTCGGCCACGAAATTCACCAGCACGCCCATGCGCAGCAGGCCCATGGCCAGGCGGATCACGCCGGCCAGCACCGCCAGGTAGCCGGCGGCGGCCAGGAACTCGGGGGTGCCCGGCCGGGCCACCGTCAGCAGGGTCGCCAGCACCAGCATCGACGAGGCGTTGGTGGGGCCGGTCTGCAGGTGGATGGACGAGCCCCACAGCGCCCCGGCGATGGCCGCCACGATGGCCGCGTAGAGGCCCATCTGCGCCGGCAGCTCGGCGATGGTGGCGTAGGCCATCGCCTGGGGCAGCAGCACCACGGCCACGGTCAGGCCGGTGGCCAGGTCGGGCACGATGTCGCCGCGGCGCACGCCCTGGATCACCCGGGCCGGCCGCAGGACGTAGTCCGCCCCCTTGGCCAGCAGCGTCCGGCCCGCCCTCAGGACGGCCGCTCCTGCCGCCTGATCGCTCACGTCAGCCGGTGCTCGGTGTTGATCAGGCGGCGGGTGCCGGTGTCCATGCGCAGCACCAGGGAGTGGGTGTCGACGGTGTCGCCGTGGTAGCGCACGCCGCCCAGGAGCGGCGTGTCGGTGATGCCCGTGGCCGTGAAGAAGACGTCGTCGCCGGCAATCATGTCGGCGCAGGTGAAGACGCGGTCCACCTCGACACCCGCGTCCAGGCAGGTCCGCCGCTCGGCCTCGTCCCGGGTGTGCACCCGGCCCAGCATGCCGCCGCCCAGGGCCTTGACCGCACAGGCGGCCAGCAGGCCCTCCGAAGCCCCGCCCATGCCCATCATCAGGTCGACGCCGCCCTGCGGGTCGGCGGCCATGATGGCGCCGCCGATGTCCCCGGCCGGCCGCAGGTAGACCCGCGCCCCGGCCCGGCGGATCTCGCCCACCAGGGCTTCGTGGTAGGGGCGCTCCAGCAGGAACACCACCAGGTCGCGGATCTCCTTGCCCATCTGCCGGGCTACCAGGGCCAGCACCCAGCCGGCGGGGGCGTCCAGCGCCTCCGGGCCCAGGGCGGCGGCGGCGCGGCGGTCCACCACCAGCTTCTGCATGTACACCGCCGGCGCCGGCTTCCACATGGCGCCCGGCCCCGCGAAGGCCGCCACCGACATGCTGCCGGGCCGTCCCTCGGCCACCAGGCCGGCCCCGTCGATGGCGTTGACCTCCACGTCCAGTTGCGGGCCCTTGCCCGTGCCCACGGCGGCGCCGCTGTCCAGGCGGGAGTGCTCCCCGACCCGGAGCTCCTCGCCGCTGACGATGCGCCCCTGCATGGGCATCAGGTCCAGGGCCTCGGCCATGGCGTCCTGGGCGGCGTGGTCGGCGCCCTGGCGGTCGCCCCGGCCCATCCAGCGCCCGGCGGCCAGCGCCGCCGACTCGGTGGCGCGCACCAGGCCCAGACCCGGGTGGGGTGGGGGCAGACGGCGGCCGGTTTCGACCTGGGAGGGCTTGTCGTGCATGGCGGGCCTCCGGGAAGGGCGCGGCGGGTCGGTTCACGCCGCCCAATGTAGCCCATGGGCCGGGGCCCGGGGAATGGAGATCTCCGCGGGGATCCGGCGTTGACCGCCCCGGACGGTCCCGCCACAATGGGCCGCAAGGAGGTCGAGCATGGCCAGGGTGTTCTCCGTCCACCACAACCGGATCGGGCGCTCGCCCGGCACCGTGGAATACCTGGGCAGCCGGAAGGTCGACACCGTCACGGTCCAGGCCCGCGTCTGCGGGCCCGACCTCTGCGAGGACCTGGACATCGAGGCGGTCCTGGCCGGCGCCGGGCCGCGGCAGGGCCAGACCCTGTGGGTCGACGTGGTCGGCCTGCACGACAACGAACTCGTCGCCCGCCTCGGCGCACGCTTCAGGATCGACGGGCTGGTCCTCGAGGACGTGCTGTCGACCACCCAGCGCGCCAAGGTCGAGGACCGCGAACACCTGCTCTATGCGGTCTGCCGCTCGTCCGACTTCACCAGCACGAACGGCCGCGCCGGCACCGAGCAGGTGAGCATCATCCTCGGCCCGGACTTCGTGATCTCGTTCCAGGAGCGCGAACCGGACGTGTTCGCGCCGGTGCGCGAGCGCATGCAGCGCGGCAAGGGCCGCCTGCGCACGGCGGGGGCCGGCTACCTGGCCTATGCGCTGCTGGACGCCGTCGTGGACGGGCACCTGCTGGCCCTCAGCCACTTCGGCGAACGCGTGGAGGCCCTCGAGGAGGAGATGCTCGATGACACGTCGGAGCGCCATCTCGCGGAGATCCACTCCCTCAAGCGGGAAATGATCCTGCTGCGCCGGGCGATCCGCCCCATGCGCGACATGACCGCCAACTTCGCCCGCCTGGTCGCCGAGGATTTCGGCGACGAGGTCCGCGTCTACCTGGGCGACCTGCACGACCACACGATCCAGACCAGCGACGCCATCGACTCCTACGGGGAACTGCTGCAGGGCATGCACGACTACCACCAGTCCACCACGGGCCAGCGCCTGAACGAGGTGATCAAGGTGCTGACCATCATCTCCACCTTGTTCGTGCCCCTGACCTTCCTGGCCGGGATCTACGGCATGAACTTCCACCACATGCCGGAACTCGCCTGGCGCTGGAGCTACCCCTTGTTCTGGACCGTGACCGTGGGCGTGAGCGTCGGCATGCTGGTCTTCTTCCGGCGGCGCAACTGGATCTGACCCGGCCCGGCGCGTCCGCGTCCGCGTCCGCGTCCGAAAACGGCCGGCGGCGCCTGAGGCCCGTTGCGCCTGGTGGGGCGGGGCGTTACGTTGGCGCCCATCGTGTGCGTCTCCCCACCGCTGCGGAGGATCCCATGCCCCGCCTGTCCGGCGCCGTCCTGCTGCTCTGCCTGGCCGCCGCGGCCGCCTCGGCCCAGGATCCCCAGGCCGAACGGCGCGTGGCCGAGGCGGCCGGTGCCCTGGCCGACACGGCCCTGGTGCCCGCCGGGCGCGGCGACACGGTGATCCTGCCCGTCCTGGGCTACACCCCCGACACCGGCCTGATGCTGGGGGGCTTCGCCCTGCGCCTGTTCTACCTGGACCCGCCTTCGGACGAGGCCCGCCCGTCGGCCATCAGCCCGGTGGTGATCTACACCCTGAAGAACCAGTGGCTGGTGTTCCTGGGCACGGACCTCAACTGGGGCGACGGCCGCTGGCACGCCGGCCTGGTGCCCGGCTACCAGAAGTTCCCCGACGACTACTACGGCATCGGCCGCGACACGCCCGTCGACCCCCTGGAGAACTACACCCCCGAGCAGTTCTCCTTCGAGGGCATGATCGAGCGCGAGGTGCTGGGGGAGCTGCGCCTGGGCCTGGGCTACCGCGTGGCCAAGCACCAGCTGCTGGAGATCGAGCCCGGCGGCGTGATGGCCGGCGGCCTGCCGGGCGCCGAGAAGTCGGTGCTCTCGGCCCCCGGCCTGCTGGCCGCCTGGGACACCCGCGACAACACCTGGGCCCCGCGCCGGGGCCTGTGGGCCCAGACCGGCGTCTCCTTCTACCGCGAGGGCTGGGGCAGCGACTACCGCTTCACCGAGCATTCGGCCGACCTGCGCGGCTACCTGCCGGTCGGCGGGACGGGCACCCTCGCCGGCCAGTTCCTGTACCGCAGCCTCGACGGCACCGCGCCCTTCTACCACCTGCCGCGGCTGGGCGGCGAAGGCGGGCTGCTGGGCTACGGCGGGGGCCGGTTCATCGACCGGACCATGACCCTGGCCCGGGCCGAGTGGCGAAGCGGCCCGGTCCTGGGGCGCTTCGGCGGCGTCCTGTTCGCCGGCGTGGGCGACGTCGCGCCGCGACCCGGCGGCTTGACCACCGCGGCGGGGCTGACCACCTTCGGCCTGGGGCTGCGCTGGGCGGTCAGCCCCGAGGAGAAGGTGAACATCCGCATGGACTTCGGCTTCGGCAAGGACGACAGCGGGTTCTTCCTTTCCCTGGGCGAAGTCTTCTGACGCCAACTCCCATTTGAACCGGAGGCCGGTTCCCGGTTACCATCCCCGCCTGCGGCGCCGCGCCGCGCCGCCCCGTTCCCGGGAGCCGCCTTGCTCGATGTAACGAACACGCCCCGCCGCCTGCGCCGCCTGTTGCCCTGGATCTTCGCCGTCCTGGGCTGCCTCGTGGTGTTCGCCCTGTGGACCCTGGGCGCGACCACCGAGCGCCGCCTGGTCCGCGAGGACACGGCCTTGACCGCCGACCAGGTCCACCTGCGCCTGGAGGCCTGGGTGGGGTCCCGGGTCGCCGCCGTCCGGCTGTTCGCGGGCCAGCACTCGGCGCGCAGCCACGCCGATTTCACCTACGAGCAGATGGCGTTCCGGCTGATCGAGCTCTTTCCCGGCCTGCAGGCCCTGAACCTGCTGGACCAGGACGGCGTGATCCGCGACGTCGTCCCCGAGGAGGGCAACGAAGCCGCCCTGGGCCGCAACGTGCACGACCACATCCCCGGGGTGGGCGCCGCGGTCGACCGGGCGGGGGTGACGCGCCAGATAGCCTTCGGCCCGGTGATCACCCTGTTCCAGGGCGGGCTGGCCGTCACGTCGTACGCGCCGGTCTTCAATGCCGACGGTGGCCTGACCGGCTTCATCAACGGCGTGTTCCGCATCGATACCCTGGTGGACGACTGCCTGTCCGAGGGTTCGCTGCGGCAGAACTACCGTTTCCGGCTGCTGGACCCGGACGGACGCGAGGTGTACCGCCACGCTGCGGACACCGACACCGACTGGCCTTTCGCCTACGCAACCCGCCTGCAGCTCTTCGAGCAGCCCTGGAGCCTCGTCCTGGCCCCCTCGCCGCAATTCCTGGACGACTCCGTCTCCTACGCCGACGAGATATCCGCCGCGGTGGGCATCGCGCTGGTCCTGCTGCTGGCCTGGCTGCTGCGCGCCCACTTCGCCGGGCTCGGGCGCCTGGCCGACAGCCAGGCCCGCTACCGCCTGCTGGTCGAGCACACCGGCGACATGATCGTCAAGATGGACCCGCAGGGCCGGTTCCTGTACGTCAGCCCCAGCTACTGCGTCGTCTTCGGCAGGAGCGAAGAGGAGCTGCTGGACGGCCGCTTCGTGCCGCAGGTCCACGAGGAGGACCGCGCCGCCTCCGCCCAGGAGACGGCCAAGCTCGCGCTGCCGCCGTACACCTGCTACCTCGAGCAGCGGGCCCTGACCCGCGACGGCTGGCGGTGGCATTCCTGGTCCGACACGGCGATCCTGGGGCCCGACGGGAGGATCGAGGCCGTCATCGGCGTGGGCCGCGACATCAGCGAGCGCAAGGAACTGGAGGATCAGCTGCGCCAGGCCCAGAAGCTGCAGGCGGTAGGCCAGCTCGCCGGCGGCATCGCCCACGACTTCAACAACATCCTGCAGGCGGTGCTGGGCAACCTGCACTTCGCCCAGGAGGAGCTGCCGCCGGAGCATCCGGCCGCCCAGGACCTGCAGCTGGTGCAGAAGGGGGCCGAGCGGGCCGCCCAGCTGACGCGGCAGTTGCTGGCCTTCAGCCGCCAGCAGATGCTCAGCCGGACCCTCTTGGACGTGAACCGGCTCGTGTCCGACCACCTGCGCATGCTCCACCGCCTCATCGGCGAGGGCCTGGTCCTGGAGTTCAAGCCCGGTGCGGACGTGGGCCCGGTGTCGGCCGACCCCGGACAGCTCGAACAGGTGCTGCTGAACCTCTGCGTCAACGCGCGCGACGCCATCGGCGCGGCGGGGACCATCCTGATCACCACCGGCGAACGCGCGCTCGACGACGCCACCGCCGCGCAGGTGGCCGCGGCGCCCGGCAGCTACGTGGCCATCAGCGTCGCCGACGACGGTTGCGGCATGGACGAGGCGGTGATGGAGCGGATCTTCGACCCGTTCTTCACCACCAAGGGCGTGGGCCACGGGACCGGCCTGGGTCTGGCCACGGCCTACGGCATCGTCAAGCAGCACGGCGGCTTCATCGACGTGGTCAGCGCGCGCGGCCAGGGCAGCACGTTCACCGTTTGCCTGCCCCGGGCCGAGGGCGAGGTCGAGGTCGAGGTGCTGGGCACGGCCCGCGCCCCCGAGCGCGGCCACGAGACCATCCTGCTGGCCGAGGACGACGAGGCGGTGCGGGAGTTCGCCGAGCGCGCGCTGACCCGGGCCGGCTACCGGGTGATCACCGCCCGCGACGGCCTGGAGGCCGTCGAGCTCGCCACCCGCCACGCCGACGAGATCGGCCTGGCCCTGCTGGACGTGGTGATGCCGAAGATGGGCGGCGTGCAGGCCGCCCAGCGGATCCGCGCCCTGGCCCCGGGCATCGGCCTGGTCTTCGCCTCGGGCTACGCGCCGGGCGAGGAGCTGCCCGTGGCCGCGCCGGGCGGCGACGTCGTCTTCCTGGGCAAGCCGTACCGCCTGGACGACCTGCTGCGCAACGTGCGCGAGATCCTGGACCGCACCTGAACCCCGAGCCGGGAGCACCCGCCCTGAGCGCCGACCGAGAGCACAGCGCCGTCGTCACCTGGACCGTGGCCGTCTCCCAGTTCGCCGGGCCGTTCATGTTCTCGGGCGTCGGCGTCGCGCTGCCCGCCATCGGCCGCGAACTGACCGTCAGCGGCGCGGGGCTGGGCCTCATCGAGGGCCTGTACCTGGGCACCGCCGCGGCCCTGATGCTGCCGGCGGGCCGCCTCGGCGACGCCGGCGACAAGAACAGCCTCTTCACCCTGGGCATGGGCCTTTTCACCGCCGCCACCCTGGCCCTGGGCTGGGTGCACTCGTCGGCCATGTTCGTCGCCCTGCGCGCCCTGCAGGGCACCGGGGCCGCCCTGGTCACGGCGACGAACATGGCGATCCTCGCCGAGTCGGTGCCCCGCGGCCGCCTGGGCGGCGCCATCGGCCTGACCATCGGCTCGGTGTACGCGGGGCTGTCGGCCGGGCCGTTCGTCGCCGGGGTCATCACCACCCACCTGGGCTGGCGCTACGTCTTCCACCTCAGCGGCCTGCTGATGCTCTGCTCGACCGTCCTGGGGGCGGTGGCCCTGCCCCGGCGCTGGCGCTGGCCGCGCTTCGCCTTCGACTGGCCGGGCGCGGGGCTCAGCGCCGCGGCCATCGTGGCGATCATCGTGGGGGCGGCCGAGGTGGGCGCCTCGCCCCGGGGCTGGGCCCTGATGGCCCTGGGCGTCCTGCTGCTGGGGGTGTTCGTGCGCGTGGAGCGGCGGGCGTCCTCGCCCCTGGTGGACCTGGCGGCCCTGGACCGCAACCCGGTCCTGCGCCGGGCCCTGGCCGTGCAGTACCTGGTCTACGCCGGCGCCTTCGGCACCTCGTTCCTGTTCAGCCTGCACCTGCAGGAAGCCCTGGGCTGGACCGCGAGCCGGGCCGGGCGCCTGCTGATGGTCTCGCCGGTGCTGATGGCCCTGCTGGCGCCGATCAGCGGCCGCGCCACCGACCGCATGCGGCCCCAGCTCCTGGCCGCCCTGGGCGTGACCTTCGTCGTCGCGGGCACCGTGGCGGCCGCCTGCGTGGACGCCGCGGGCCCGCTGGGGCTGATCGTGACTTCGCTGGCCCTGCACGGCGTGGGATTCGCCGTCTTCTCCACGCCGAACATGACCCTGATCATGGCCGGTGCCCCGCGCGAGCGCACGGCCATGGCCTCGGCCCTGGCCGCGCAGATGCGCACCCTGGGCATGGTCACGAGCATGACCCTGATCACCGTGTTCCTGGCGGTGCAGTTGGGCACCGAGGGCCTGGGCCGTGACTCGCTGCCGGGATTCGTGCGGGCGATGCGCCTGGCGCTCGGCGCCATCAGCGTCCTGTCCCTGGTGGCCCTGGCCGCGGCCTGGCGGGACGCCCGGGGCGGGCGGGGACGTCCGGGTAATGCTGTCTAGGCCTTTCGCCTTAGCTTACTCCGTCCAGATCAACAGCAGGTCGCCGGTGGCGAACTCCTGGTCCAGCACGAGACCCGGTCCCAGGGTCTCCAGGTCGCGGGGCCGCAGCCCCAGGCTGTCGAGGTCGACCCCCGCCCGCCGCAGCAGGTACTTGAGGGAGATCTCTTTCAACTTGAGGTACCAGAAGGGGATATCCGTACGCACAAGGCGCCTTTCGTCGGCCTGCCAGGCCAGCACGTGCAGGTGGCGAGGCCGCCGGGCAGGGGCACCGGAGGCTGTCCCGGGCGGATCGGTGCGGATGAACCGGCCGTCGGCATCCCGCAGCAGCCAAGGGACGTGATCCGGGTAGAGATCGCGCACCGCCGCCGCCGCCGCCCTGGCCTCCGCCGGCAGCGCCCGCCGCACGTCCGACACCCGCCACAGCCAGGCTCCGAACACCGCCCAGCCGACGATCCCGGCCGCCAGCAGACCCAGCAGCACGCGCTTCGGTCTCATGGCACGACCACGAACGTGCGCGTGTGGGTGTTGTTGGTCTCGTCCGTCTCGGCAAGTTCGTCGTCCGCGTCGACCACGACCGTGATCGTGTGCACGCCGGGTTCCGCGCAGGATACGATGCAGGTGCTGTACTGGGAGACCGCATCGCAATCGGAGCCCCAGTGCAGGTTCGGCGCAAGCCGGTGTTCGCTGCGCTGCACCAGCACCCCGTCCACGCGGATCTCGATGTGCATCGACCCGGGAGCGTCCCGCTCGGTCCAGCGCAGGTGGTTGGCCATGATCGCGAAGGGCTGGCCGGCGCGGACCGTGTCCGTCTCGGAGAACCACTGGAGGGTGTCGACCGTGGCCCGCCGCGCCACCAGGTCCGGGGCCGTGAACCAGGGATCGGGCAGCGCCACGGTGTCGGCCACCGCGACGACGTGGCCCGCCTCGTCGCGGACCTCGCACCTGGCCGACCACGTCCCTTGCGGCAGCGGTGACGGCACGAAGCCCGATACGTAGTCCAGGGGTGCGAAGTCCGTGTCCCAGACCCCGTCGTCCTCCCAGTCCCAGCGCGCGGCCAGCCTGTGGCGTCGCGTGGCGTCGTCGCGGGTCTCGAGGGGATTGCAGGCGAAGGCCGTGTAGGCGTAGCCCTCGACGACCACGTCGTCGAGACGGATGTCCAGGCGCGCCGCGGGCGGCGAATCGCCCGCCCCCGGCGGGCCCACGGGATCGTCGCCGCTGCAGGCCGCCAGGACCGCCAGCAGCGCCGCAAGCACCGGACCGGTTGCCGGGACGCGTTTCAAGACGGCTCACCTCCTCGGGCAGGGTCTCCATTCTAGACCGCCCGGCCCGGCCCGGTCAAACGAGACGGGGGCGGCCCGGCTGGGCCGCCCCCGGTTGGAGGGTCAGTTGGCGCGACCCGCTACTTCAGCAAGGTCATGGCCTTGGTGGCCGTGAACGTGCCGGACTCGATCCGGTAGTAGTACACGCCCGTGGCCATCTGCCGGCCCTGGTTGTCGTCGCCGAGCCAGGTCGCCTCGTGGCGGCCCCGGGGCATCGGCTGCGACACCAGCGTCCGCACCAGGCGGCCGCGCACGTCGTAGATGGTAAGCTTCGTCATGCCGTCCCGCGGCAGGTCGTAGCTGATGGTGGTCTTCGGGTTGAACGGGTTGGGGAACGCCCCCCGCAGCGCGTAGGTCACCGGGATGATGTCGTCCACGGCAGACAGGCTGCTGGTCACGGTGAAGACCTCGTCGCTGATGTCCGACCCGAGCAGGCCCACCTGGTCGTAGATGAACACGCGGATCCTGGCCGACTCCGACGGCAGCAGCGGCGTCTGCCAGACGTGGCTCTCGGTCACGACGTTCCGCGCCAGGGCCTCCCACGTCTCGCCGTCGTCCAGCGTGTAGTAGAGGTTGGCGTAGTCGACGGTCCGGTCCACGGGATTCGTCCAGCGGATCGTCACTTCCTGGCCGATGTGGAAGGTCTCGCCGCCGTTGGGCGTCGTCAGCTCGGGCGCGATCACGCGGATCGAATCCACCGCGATGAAGCAGATCGTGTCGGCGAGTTCGCCGGTGATCTCGACCGCGACCGTGTCGCCTGCGGGCAGGATGTCCTCGATCTCGTCCCGGCAGAACTTGAAGTTCATGTCCGGGATCCCGTTCTGGTTGAAGTCGCCCTCGACCGTCCAATGGGTCAGGTTCGCCGCGACGACGCCGTTGAGCCGCACGGTGCTGATGTCGAGCAGCGACAGGTCCGTGCCTGCCGGCAGTTCGACGTAGCTCATCACCCACCGCACGTTGTCCGAGTCCTCCAGGACATCCGGCGCGAGTTCGCTCGCCGTCGCCGCCAGCGCTCCGACGTGGAACACGACCTCGACGACGATGCTCGGGTTCGCCGGATCGTTGCTCACGAGGGTCAGGGCACCGACGTGATCACCCGGCTCGAGGTCCGCCGCATCCATGATGACGTCCAGGTTCGTCGAACCGTTCGCCGCGATGGTACCGGCGTCGGCCGACACGCTCAGCCAGCTGGGCGCGGCCTGGAACAGGATCGCCAGGCCTTCGTGCACGTACTCGGAGTTGTAGGCGACCATCAGCGCGTCGTCGTTGGTGCCGTTCTGGATGCCGATGGTCGCGCTGTTGGTCGTCGTGCCCAGCGTGTTGTACTGGTACACGATGTTGCCGTTCGGGTACAGGATCGCCTGCATGCTGTAGAACGGCGGCGTGGTCGCCGCGATCCGCCGCAGGTCGAACTGCACGATCAGCCTGCCGCCGTCGTGGTAGTAGTAGATCTCCCGCGAGTAGGCCGGGTCGACCACCATGTCGTCCCAGAACACCGCCAGCAGGTTCTCCGGCCCGCCCGCATTGGGCAGCGGCTGGTTGGTGTACACCGTGGCCGTGCTGGTGAAGCTCAGCCAGCCGTTGGAGCACACGTTGAACGTGCTGAACGAGTTGCCGTAGAACGGGAAGTCGAAGCCGATGGGGAATGGACCCCGGTTGCCGTCGTCGCTGTAGACCCCGAAGGCCGGGGTGCCGACGGAGCTGATGTCCATCCAGGCGAAAACCGGCCCGCCGGGCTCGTCGCTGTCGATCCAGGTGTGGCCGAAGACGTCGGGCCCGCCGCTGCCGAGGATGCCCGGCCGCGGATCCGGCTCGTCCTTGCCGTACTCGACGAAGGGATACTGCACGGTCGCCGCGGTCATGTTCTCCGCCGCGCTCAGGGTCCACACCAGGTCCGAACCGCCCCGGTTGCGGATCTTCAGCGGCTTGATCTTCTGGCCGCCGGGCAGGGCCGCGCCGACGATCGCCTCCGGCTCGACCAGCGCCAGCGGCGGGTTGAGCCCCGTCCCGGTCAGCGGCAGGACGAGCGGGGAGCTCGCGTCGTTGCTCATGATGCTCAGGGTGCCCTCGCGCACCCCGGCCAGCTCCGGCGCGAAGGTGACCGTCACGACCTGGCTCGCGAACGGGTCGAGGTCGAACACCATCGGGTCCATGGTGAAGCCGCTCTTCGACGCCACCATGCCCGTGACGTGCAGCACGTCGGTGCCCGCATTGGTCGCCACGAACTGGACCTGGCCCGTATAACCCCGGAACACCGTGCCGCAGTCGATCGCCGCGGGCGCGACCGCCAGCACCGGCACGCCGGTCACGTGCAGGGTCGCCGGCACCTCGATCACGCCGGCCTGCGGATCGTTGGTCTCGATCCGCACCGCGCCCGCGTAGTCGCCGCCGAACATCTCGGCCGCGTCGAAGGTCACGTCCAGCTGCGCCGTGCCGCCCGGGGCCACCGTGCCCGCGGCGGGGTTGACGGTCAGCCAGTCGGACACCGGCGCGATGCGGATGGCCAGGTTGTCGTGCATGTACGGCGCGTTGTAGACGACCGTCAGGCCGTCGTCCCGGGTCGCGTTCTGGATGCCGACCGTCGCCGACGTCAGGTCCGCGCCCGTCATCGTCAGGTAGTAGTAGTAGATCGCGCCGTTGGGGTACAGGTGCGCCTGGAAGGTCAGCGCGCCGCTGGCGAAGTACTTGGGCACCTGGTCAAACTGCACGATCAGCTTGTTGCCCACGTTCTCGTAGTAGACGTTGTTGCCCGCCGCCGGATCCACGCGCAGGTCGTCGTGGAAGATGGCCAGCAGGTTCTCCGGAGCGCCGGTGCCCGGCAGCGGCGCGTTGCTCAGGTCGCTCTGGGTGCTGGTGAAACTGACGAAACCGTTGGAACTGATCCTGAACTCGGTGAACGGCGTCCCGTAGAACGGGAACGTGAACCCGATCGGGAACGGCCCCGTGTTCACGTCGTCGGACGTCCCGGCGAAGACCGGCGTGCCCGTCGCGCTGATGTCCGTCCACTCGAAGACCGGGCCGCCCGGCTCGTCGCTGTCCTTCCAGCGGTAGCCGTAGACGTCCGGACCGCCGCTGCCCAGGATGCCGGGCTGAGTGTCCACGTCCTCCTTGCCCAGTTCGGGCACGTCGTCGTGGACAACGACCTCGGCCGCCCCCAGCAGGGTGTGCGCGGCGAAGGTCAGGTCGCTGTTGCCGGTGTTGGACACCGTCAACGCCTGGGTCTCCTGCTGACCCGTCAGCAGGCTGGCCGCCAGGCTCGCCGGCGTGACGCCCGCGACCGGCGGCTCGAGGCCGATGCCCGTCAGGGCGATCTCGACCACCGGCTGGTCGGGGTCGTTGCTGGCCAGGCTCAGGACCCCTTCGCGCGGGCCCGTCGCCGACGCCACGAACCCCACCGTCACGATCAGGCTCTGGGTCGGGCCCAGCACCGTCGGCACGGTCAGGTTCGCGTTGAAGTCGGGATGGCTGATGGAGGCACCCGTGAGCTCCAGGTCGTCGGTGCCGATGTTGGAGATCACCAGGTTGCGCAGCGTCGGCGTGCCCAGGTACACGGTGCCGTAGTCGATCGCCATCGTCGAGACCGCGATGTCCGGGGCGCCGGTCACGCTCAGCAGGGCCGGCACCGCCAGGTTCGGCGCCGCCGGGTCGTTGCTGGCGACCATGATGTCCGCCGCGTAGTCGCCGCCGAACAGCCCCGACGCGTTGAACCGCGCCACGACGGGCAGCGAGCCGCCGGGAGCCACGACGCCCGAGGTCGGGCTCACGGTCAGCCACTCGGGGAAGGCCTGGAAGCGGATGGCCAGCCCGTCGTGCACGTAGGCCGCGTTGTAGACCACGGTCAGGCCGTCGTCACGCAGGTCGTTCTGGATGCCGATGGTCGCCTCGTTCAGGCGCGTCCCCTGCATCTCCTCGTACTGGTAGACGATGGTGCCGTCGGGATAGAGCAGCACCTGGAACGTGTACAGCATGGTGGTGCCGTAGCGCGGCACCTGGTCGTACTGCACGATCAGTTTCGAGCCGTCGTACAGGTAGTACACGTTGTTGCCGTTGGCCGTGTTCACGTTCAGGTCGTCCCAGAACGCCGCCAGCAGGTTCTCCGGCGCCCCCGTGTTGGGCAGGTTCTGGTTGGTCAGCGCCGTGAGCGTGGACGTGAAGCTGAGGAAGCCGTTCGAGCACACCCGGAAGTCGCTGAAGGTGTTGCCGTAGAACGGGAAGTCGAACCCGATGGGGAACGGACCGACGTTGCGGTCGTCGTTCGCGCCGGAGAACACCGGCGTGCCCGTGGCCGCGATGTCGGTCCAGTTGTAGGCCGGCCCGCCCGGCTCGTCGCTGTCGATCCAGCGGTAGCCGTAGGCGTCCGGGCCGCCCGAACCCAGGAGCACCGGCTGCCCGGCGTTCAGGTCCAGCTCGTCCTTGCCCACTTCCACGTACTCGTGCACCACCACGTCGGCGTGGAAGTTCACCGACAGGTCGAACTCGAAGTCCGCCCCGCCGCTGTTGGTGAACGTGAGGGTCTGCTGCTCCGACTCGCCCGTCATCAGGTCCGCCGCCAGCGAGGTCGGCGTCACCGCGAAGTCCGGCGGCACCAGGCCCGCGCCCGTCAGCGACACCATGATCACCGCGTCGGTCGGGTCGTCGCTGTTGACGGTCATCGTTCCGGAGTAGGGCTGGGCCAGGGTCGGGGTGAAGGTCACGTTCACCACCTGCGCCGCGCCCGCCGTCAGCACGAACGCGTTCGCGTCCGCCGTGAAGGCCGGCTCGTCGATGGTGATGCCGGAGATGGTCAGGTCGTCCGTTCCCGCGTTGCGCACCACGACCTGCGTCGTCTCGGTCGCGCCCAGGAACAGGTCGGCGAAGGCGAACGACAGCGGAGAGACCTCGATGTCCGGCGCGCCCGTGACGTCCAGCGTCACCGGCACGTGGTAGTCGGGCTCGTCCGGGTCGTTGCTCAGGATGCGGATCACGCCGTCGTAGGTGCCGCCCACGAGGCCCGACGCGTCGATCGTCACGTCCAGCGTCGTCGAGCCGGGGGCCCACACCGTGCCCTCGGTCGGCACCACGGTGACCCACTGCGGGATCGCCCAGATCCGCACGGCCAGGCCGTCGGTCACGTAGGCGGTGTTGAAGGCGATCTGCAGGCCGTCGCTGCCGGTGCCGTCCTGGATGCCCACGGTGGCGCTGTTGGTGGGCTCGGCCATGCTGTCGTACTGGTAGACGATGCTGCCGTCGGCGCCCAGGATCGCCTGGAAGCTGTAGGGGCCGCCCGAGCCGTAGTGGGACACGCCCTCCCACTGCACGATCACGCGCGTGCCGTCGTCGTACCAGTAGACCGTGCCGGCCTGCGTGTCCAGGTCGTCCCAGAACGGGGCGATCAGGTTGCCCGGCGCGCCCGGGTTGGGCAGCTGCTGGTTGCCGTAGGCCGTCGAGGTGCTCGTCAGGCTGATGAAGCCGTTCGAGCACACCCGGAACGAACTGTATTCGCCGCCGTAGAACCTGAACGGGAACGACAGCGGGAACGGACCCACGTTCGTGTCGTCTCCCGTGGTCAGGGCCACGTTCCCGTACCCGGAGATGTCCTCCCAGGCGAACACGGGGCCCATCGCATCGTTGCTGTCCACCCAGCGGTAGCCGAAGGTGTCCGGGCCGCCCGCGCCGGCGGCAACCGGGTCGCCGCTGCGCGGATCCGCGCCCTTGATGACCTCTTCGTAGGCCTTCTGCACCGTCGGCGCACCCAGCAGCATCGGCGTCGGGACCACGAAGTCCAGCGTGCCTTCGCCCACGTTGCTCAGGGTCAGGGTCTGGTAGGCCAGGTCGCCGGTCAGCAGGGCCGCCGACAGCGACGACGGCGCCACCGCCACGTCGGGGGCGCCCAGGGTCGTGCCCAGGGGCGAGTTGGACGCCGGCGAGGCGTTGCCGAACTCGTCCATGGCCTTCACGGCCACGTAGTATCCCGTGTTGAAGTCCAGGCCCGCCAGGCGGAACGTCTCGGGCGTTCCGGCGACGCCGGGATCGGGCTCGCCGTTGACCTGGCTCGCCGCGTCCCAGTTGGCGTCGGTGATCGGGCTGGCCGAGTACCGGATGTCGTACCGGCTGGCCTCGCCCGTGTAGTCGTCGTCACCGGGCGCCGTCCAGCCCAGCTCCAGCCAGTTGGAACCGGCCGTGGTCACCGCCAGGTCCGTCACCTGTCCCGGCGCGATGCTGTCCGGCTCGGCGATGGGCATGAACGCGTTCAGGCGTCCGCCCGTCAGCACCCGGCCGGCCAGGGCGGGTACCGGGTCGACGAAGTTCAGCATCAGGGACTTGGCGTCGGCCCCGCCGATCGCCGGGAAGCGCCCGAAGATCAGGCCCAGGGCGCCCGACACGTGGGGCGTCGCCATGGACGTGCCGCTCAGGTAGCCGTAGCTGTTGCCCGGCAGGGTGGACAGGATGTCCACGCCCGGGGCGGCCAGGTCCACCGTCGTCGCGCCGTAGCTGGAGAAGCTGGCCAGCGCGTCGTTGTGGTCGGTGGCCGCGACGGCCACCACGTTGTCCAGGTCGTAGCTGGACGGGTAGTGGGGGCTGGCGTCGGTGTTGGTGCTGGAGTTGCCTGCCGCCGCCACGAACAGGATGCCGTTGGCCTGCGCATCGGCGATGGCGTCGTACATGGCCTGCGAATAGCCGCCGCCGCCCCAGCTGTTGCTGGTCAGCCGGACGCCCATCATCGTGGCGTACTGGATGGCTTCCACCGCGTCCGCGGTCGAGCCCGAGCCGCCGGCGCTCAGGAACTTCAGGCCCATCAGCTTGACGTTCCAGTTGACGCCCGCGACGCCGATGCCGTTGTCGCCCACGCCGCCGATGGTGCCGCCGCAGTGGGTCCCGTGGCCGTTGTCGTCCATGGGGTCGTTGTCGTCGTTGATGAAGTCCCAGCCGTAGACGTCGTCGATGAAACCGTTGCCGTCGTCGTCGATCCCGTTGCCCGGGATCTCGCCCGGGTTGACCCAGGCGTTGGCCGCGATGTCCGGGTGGTTGTAGTCCAGGCCCGTGTCGATGATGGCGATCACCACGTCGTCCGACCCGGTGAACACGTCCCAAGCACTGGTCGCGCTGATGTCCGCGCCCGGGGTGCCGCCGGACTGGCCCGTGTTGAGCATGCCCCACAGCTCCCCGAAGCGCGGGTCGTCGGGCGTCTCGTTGATGGTCAGGACGTAGTTGGGCTCGATGAACTCGACCAGCGGGTTGTTGCGGTACCGCTCGATCGCGTCCTCCACCGAGGCGTTGGAGATCTTCCCGTACTTGCTCTCGATGCGCGGGAAGTTCACCACGTCGTACGCCCCGAGGTCAGCGAGGATGGCGTTCTTCTGCGCCTCGGTCGCATGGGGCTTGAACCTGAGGATGAGTTCGTTGGGAAGGTATTCGCTGGTGATGGTCTGGCCCAGCGCCGTGACCGCCGTGGTGGCGACCAGGATCAGGGCCAGGAGAATAGACCTAGAACGTGCTCTGCCGTGCAGCATGGCACTCCCCCCACAGGCTGATGTTTGCGATGCATGGAATCCCAGGGCGGCCATGAGGAGTGGCGCTGAAGATGTGTTGCCCGGTGTGGACTCCCCCCTTGCCCGCTGAGCTTACCATGGGTCAAAACGAAAAAGCAAGCCAATCCACGCGGCTGCGTCAGGGCCGCGGCCGCAGGCAGGCCACGGATGTCATGTATCCTTGTAACATGTTGTAAATATGTTGATTATCAAGATGGGGGGGAAGGTCCGAGCAGGGCCGTGGCCTCGTCCAGGGTGTCCGAGGCGGGAAACAGCTGATCCAGCTGGGAAATGTGCAGGATGTTGCGGATACGCTCGTTGGCCCGGCAGACCAGGACCCTGCCGCCATGCCGGGCCAGCAGGTGGTGCCACGAGACCCAGACCCCCAGGACCCCGCTGTCGACCCACTCGCAGGCCGCCAGGTCCACCACGACACCGGCCAGCGGATCCCCGGCCCGGCGGGCGATCTCGGCGGTGACCGACGCGTGGTCGGTGCCGGGCCGGCGCAGCACCTCGGTCTCGGCGCCGTCGGCGGCGCGTTCGAGCACCAGGAGCTGCGACACGCCGATGGTCGTGATCGGGCGGATCACCAGGATCGGGGCAGGGGTCATCACCGGCCTCCGGGTGGGCGGCTGCCGCGGCATGCGGTCGCCGGGGGCGGCCGCGCTTCCACTCATGGTGACGCGGAACCCCCGGGGGCGCAAGAGGCAAGACTGCTCAGGCCGCGGGCAGCAGGTCGTCGAGGGCGCGCTCGAACCCGTCATGGATGGTGAAGACCTGGTCGAGCCGGGTGACCGCCAGCACGTTGCGCACCCGCTCGTTGGGCCGCGCCAGCACCAGCTTTCCGCCCGCCCGGGCGACCACCTGGTACCAGGCGATCAGCGCCCCGATCCCCTGGCTGTTGAGCCACGGGCAGTGGGCCAGGTCCACCACGCAACGGCAGGAGCCCGCGGCGATCGCGGCCCTGATGGCGCTCTCCACCGCCAGTTCGAAGTCCTCGGGCGGGCTGACAGGCACCGCGGCGGTGGACTGCACCACCAGCCGCCGGCCGTCGCGGCGGGCGTGCAGGATCTCGGCCGAGCCGCCGATCGGCGGGCAGAAGCGGATCCAGAGGAACGTCGCGGAGTCCATGGTCCGTCCTCCGGGCCCCGCGGGCGCTCGCCCACGGGGCCCGGATGATGATACGGAATCCGGGCCGGAAGGATGCGCCCCCGGCCCCTACGCGTTCATGTCGCTCCACCGCCGCGCCATGCGCGCGAACACCACCAGGGCCACGATGGCCACGACGCCGATCAGCGCGAAGGGGATCCACACCGCGTGGTGGGGCGAGTAGGTCTCCCACAGCAGGTGCGTGGTCGCCGCCGCATCCAGGCCCGTGACGTCCATCAGCCGGGCGAAGGCCTCGGGCCGCGCCACGCCGGCAGCCTCGCCCAGGGTGTGGATGTCCCCGTCCCAGGTCCGCCCGGCCGCGAAATCGGTCTTCTCCACCAGGTACTTCTGGGCCAGCACCGCCTTCTCGCCCCAGCGCCCGTAGACGAAGCCCTGCAGCCACGAGCCGAACCAGCCGCCCAGGCCCACGGGGATGTTCACGTAGCCCAGGTACTGGCCCTTCTTGCCCGGCGGCGAGATCAGGCCCAGGTACTCGTTCTTCTTGGGCCCGGTCAGCATCTCGCCCAGGGAGAAGCCGACCACGCCCAGCAGAAACATGAAGCCCACGTTGGTCAGCCCGGCCACCAGCACGCCCGCCGTGGCCATCGTCATGCCGATGACCATGGATTCGAGGGTCTTGAGCTTGCGCACCAGCCAGGACACCGGGATCATCAGGCAGACGATGAGCACGGCGTTGAGGTTCAGCAGCAGCTCCTGCGGCACTTGGGGCCCGCGGTCGGTGGCGACCACCCAGGTGTCCGGGAAGATAGGCACCCGCTGGAACAGCGCCGCCACGTCCCCCGAGTCGTTCCAGTCGGTCAGGAAGTTCGGCTGCAGGTCCCACAGGGTGTACATCATCAGCCAGAAGCAGCTCATGATCAGCAGCCAGGCCACCAGGCGCCGGTCCGACAGGTTGCGGACCGTGCGCAGGAACACCTTCCAGGGCCCGTCCGTCTTGTTCGCGCCCGACTCGAAGTCCTTGAAAGTGAACAACATGAGGTAGTTCAGGGCCATGAAGCCGGCCGAGCAGAAGAACACCGCCTGCCAGCCGTAGCCGAAGCGCAGGAAGTTGGCCAGGAGCGGGCCGATCATCGCGCCCACGTTGACGACCCAGTAGAAGATGCCCCAGCCCAGCGACGAGTTGGTCTTGTTGACGTTCTGGGCCAGGGACCCCTGCAGGCTGGGCTTGAAGAACGCCGAGCCCGTGGCCAGCACCATCACCGCCACGGAGAAGCCCAGGTAGCTGGTCATCGTCCCCATCAGGATGTAGCCGATGACGTTCAGGGTGATCGCCACCGCCAGGGTCTTCTTGTAGCCGTAGCGGTCGGCGTAGCCGCCGGTGAAGGTGGGCAGCAGGCTCTGGAAGATGAACCACAGGCTGTAGATGGTGCCCTTCTGGGCGGCGCTGAAGTGCAGGCCGTGGGTCTCGTCGGCCTGCATGATGTAGACGGCCACCACGCTGCGCACCAGGTAGTAGGCCAGGCGCTCGAACATCTCGATGCCGTTGAGCATCCAGTAGCCCCAGGTGAAACCCAGGACCTTGCTGCGGCCGGCCATGTCGGCGGTCGGTTGTTCGTTGGTCATCGGCTCGGGTCCTTTCGGGCCCTGGGGCGGGCTAAAGGGCGGTTGCGGGGTGGTTCGAGGTCGGCGCATGATAGCCGAACGGGCCGGGAAGGTCAGCAGGAATCGGCCGCCCGCCCAGCCGATTGAAAATGCGTTTGATAGCGGGTTTCACGGCGCCGCGGCACTGGATGCCGCCGCCCGTTTCGGCTATCATGGGCAGGTGGCGCGGGATCGACCGGGCGCCGCAGGGAAGGGATGATGTTCGAACCCGCCGTCTTTCGCCGCTACACCGACCGGGACTTCCCGTCCTACAAGCACGTGCCGGGCCGCACGCCCCACCCGACCCGCGACCCGGGGGGCCATTCCTACGGCGGGATCCAGCCCGACCTGCCGGACCTGAACGTCGCCGACTGGCGGCGGTGCGACCATTACCTCTACGGCATCGACCTGTTCAACGCCGGCTACTGGTGGGAGGCCCACGAAGTGCTCGAGGGCCTGTGGCACGCCGCGGGCATCGGCTCCCCGGCGGCCCACGTGCTGCAGGCGGTGATCCAGTGCGCCGCGGCCCACCTGAAGAGCGCCCACCGCCAGCCCGTGGGCGCCCGCCGCCTCTTCGAGCACGCCCACAACCACGTGCTCTGGCGCCGCGACCATCACCTGGGCCTGGACCTGGTGGGCATGCTCGCCGACACCGGGGCCTACGTCACGGGCGACACCGACCGGCCGGCGCGGCTGATCCTGCACTTCTAGCCCGCGGCCGGGATCCCGGACCGGCACGGAAGGACAGCCGACCATGGCCCGCGGGACGCTGCACGATCGGTTGCTCCTGGCCCTGCTGGCGGTCGCGGCGGCGATCCGCCTCGTGTTCCTGCTGGAGGTCGCCCGCACCGACCTGGTGGCGGTGCACCTGCTGGACGCGGAAACGTACCACACCTGGGCCTTGCGCCTGGTGGCCGGCGACTTCGGCTGGGAAGAGACCTACTGGATGGGTCCCTTGTACCCCCACCTGGTGGCGGTGGTCTACCGGCTGCTGGGGCCGGACGGGGTGGCGGTCCAGGCCGTCCAGCTGGCGGCCACGGTGCTGAACGTGTGGCTGTTGCACCGCCTGGCGACGGCCCTGCTGCGGTCCGGCGGCGAGGTCGGCGCCGCACCTCCGGTCGCCCTCCTGGCCGCCGCCCTCTACGCCTTCTACGGCGCGCCGGTTTTCTACGCGGGCTTCCTGCTGATGGCCACGCTGGTCACCACGCAACTGCTGCTGGTGGCCTGGCAGGCCGTGCGCGCCCAGGACCGTCCGACGGTGCGCCGCTGGCTCGTCCTGGGCCTGCTGGTGGGCCTGACGGGCCTGGCCCGGGGCAACGTGCTGCTGCTCGTGGCGACGCTGCCCCTGCTGCTGGTCGGCCGCGCCGACCTGTCCTGGCGGCGCCGGGCGCTGCTGACTGCGGTGCTCGCGGCCGGAGCCCTGGCCATGGTGGCGCCGGCGACCCTGCGCAACGTCCTGGTGGCCCGGGACTTCGCCCTGCTGACCAGCAACGGCGGCGTGAACCTGTACATCGGCCAGCTGCCCCACGGCGAAGGAGCCTTCACCCCGGCGCTGGAGCGGCCCGACGCCGAGAACGATCCCTCGCTGGAACTGACCCTGGAGGGGGAGTTCGGGCGGGACCTCAAGGGCTCGGAGGTCTCGCGCATCCTGACGCGGCGGGCCTGGCAGGTCTTCCGCGAGAACCTGGCCGCCATGCCCCGGCTCTACCTGCTGAAGATCTGGCGCTTCTGGAGCGGCTACGAGCTGCCCCAGATCGAAGCCTACGTCTGGTGGCGGGAGGTGTTCACCGGCCTGAAGCTGCTGCCGGTGCCCTACACCATCATCAGCGCCCTCGGCCTGGTGGGCCTGGCCTTCCTGCCGCGGCGGGCCCGGCTGGTGGTGCTGGTGGTGGTGCTGAGCTACTTCCTGTCCCTGCTGCCGTTCTTCCCCACCTCCCGCTACCGGCAGCCGATCGCGCCGCTTTTGGCCATCGGCGCCGCGGCCTGGGTCTGCGCCCTGATCGGCGCCCGCTGCCGCTGGCGCCGGGCGCCGACCCGGCGGTCCAGGCTCGTCGCCGGCGGTACGGCGGCGGGCCTGGTTGTCCTGCTGTGGCCGGCCTGGACGGCCCTGCCCCCGGGGGAGATCACCTGGCAGGTGAAGCTGCACGAGTCCTCCCGCGCCGCGCGCCTGGGCGACCTGCGCACCACCCTGGCCCGGGCCCGCGAGGCGGAGGAGGTCCGGCCGGGCCTGGCGGAGACCCCCTTCCTGCTGGCCCGCCACCTGGAGGATCTGGGCGCCTGGACCGAGGCCCGGGCGGCCATCGCCCAGGCCGCGGCGCGGGCGCCCCAC